>NZ_JBHWJJ010000211.1:0-9182 GCF_042732005.1 Streptomyces sp. NPDC059851
CTGCTGCTCGGCGCCGTTGACGGTGGTGAACTCACCGCCGACCCACATGTACTTCGTGTCGCCCTTCTCCGCGACGGCCATGACGCGCGGGCCGATGCCCTCGCCGAGGCCGTCGTTGGTGTCGGGGAACCAGCCGAGCTTGCGCGGGCCGCGCACGAAGCCGTCCGCGGGGGCGGGGGCGGTTCCGGTGTGGTCCGTCGGCTGGGCCAGCAGGTGGTGGCGCTTGCCGTCGGGGAACTCCAGCTCGGTGGAGCAGTCGTGCGCGTGCGAGGAGCTGTAGAGGACGCCGTCGTACGGCAGCACCCACTGGGTGGCGCCGAGGCAGCGGTCGCGCCACTTCTCGCCGAAGTCGCTCAGGCGCAGGCCGATGCGGCCGTCGAAGACGCCGCCGCCGGACCCCTCGTTGCCCGTGTAGAAGCCGTTCTCGTCGGTGGCGATCGACTTGACGACCGAGTTCGACGGGATGTTGCCGTACGTCTTGGCGACCTTGCCGGTGGCGGCGTCCACCACGGCCAGGGCGTGCGTGTTGGAGCCGTTCACCGAGAAGAAGTCGCCGCCGAGCAGCACGTTCTTGCCGTCCGGGGTGACCGCGACGGCACGGCCCGGTTCGTCGGCGTTCGCGGTGAAGGGCTTCAGCGCACCGGAGGCGGCGTCGACCGCGGCGAAGCGCTCGCGGGTCTCGCCCTCGACGGTGTTGAAGTCGCCGGCCGCGTACAGGGTGTCGTCGGAAACGGCGAGGGCCCGCACGGTGGCGGGGAAGCCCGGGTGGAACGATGCCTTGGGGCTGCAGCTCTCGATGTCGATCGCCGCGAGGCTGGAGACCGGGGTGCCGTTGACGGCGCCGAAGTAGCCGCCCGCGTAGAGGGTCTTGTTGTCCTTGGAGACGACCAGGGTCCGCACGGTCGCCGTGCCCTCGCTGACGGTGAAGGCCAGCTTGCACGAGGTCGGGTTGCCCGTCGCGGCGTCGAGGGCGACGAAGTTCACCGCCTCCTGCTCGGCGCCGGAGCCACCGGCGGGCGGGCGGACCGCCGAGAAGGTGCCGCCCGCGAAGACGGTGCCGTTCGCCTGGGCCATCGCGAACACGATGCCGTTCGGCTGCCACGTGGGCAGGCTGTCGGCGGTGAACGCCACCGGCGGGGTGATGGCGGACGCCTGGGGCATCAGCACGAAGCCTATTCCGGTTCCGGCACCGGCCAGTGACAGGACGAGGGCGGCGGTCAGCCCTCTGGATCTACGCATGAACCCCCCAGGGCTATCGCCCGGTTCTATGGCTGGAACTATCCGAACAGCCGTATGTACGGACGCAGACTAGGGCTCACACGGGAGCCCGGTCATCTCACTTGACCCTTTGCACACCAAATCGGAATGAAGGGTTCAGCGGCGAGGGCGCACAGCGGACATACGGAAGATTCACCCTGGCCAGCGGCGCGAAATCGGCGCCGCTGGCCGGGGTGCGGCCAATCGTAGGCAAAATATAAGGCCTCAGCGGTCGATGCGGACCGTTACACCGGCCAGTTGGTCCTCGACCTGGCGGATGTCCGCGTCGACCATGATCCGCGCCAGCTCGTCCACCAGGACCGTCGGCTTCCAGCCAAGCAGCTCCTGCGCCTTGGAGGCGTCGCCGATGAGGGCGTCGACCTCGCTGGGCCGCTCGTACTTGGCGTCGTAGCGCACGTGCTCGTTCCAGTCGAGGCCCGCGTGGGCGAAGGAGGCCTCCAGGAACTGGCGCACGGTGGCGGCTACGCCGGTGGCGACGACGTAGTCGGTGGGCTCGTCCTGCTGGAGCATCCGCCACATGGCCTCCACGTACTCGGGGGCGTAGCCCCAGTCGCGGACGGCGTCGAGGTTGCCGAGGTACAGGTGTTCCTGGAGACCGGCCTTGATGCGTGCCACGGCCCGGGTGATCTTGCGGGTCACGAAGGTCTCGCCGCGGCGCGGGGACTCGTGGTTGAAGAGGATCCCGTTGACCGCGAACATGTCGTACGCCTCGCGGTAGTTCACCGTCGTCCAGTACGCGAAGACCTTGGCGGCGCCGTAGGGGCTGCGCGGGTGGAACGGGGTGTCCTCGTTCTGCGGCGGCGGGGTGGAGCCGAACATCTCCGAGGACGAGGCCTGGTATATGCGGGTGTCGACGCCGCTCGCACGGATCGCCTCCAGCAACCGCAGCGCGCCGAGGCCGGTCACGTCACCGGTGTAGAGGGGTGCGTCGAAGGAGACGCGCACGTGCGACTGGGCACCGAGGTTGTAGACCTCGTCGGGCTTGATGTCCCGGAGCAGGTTCACGAGCGCGACGCCGTCGGAGAGGTCGGCGTGGTGCAGGAAGAAGGACCGGTTGGCGGTGTGCGGGTCCTGGTAGATGTGGTCGATCCGCTCGGTGTTGAAGCTGGAGGACCGCCGCACGAGCCCGTGCACCGTGTAGCCCTTGGAAAGCAGAAGCTCGGAGAGGTAGGAGCCGTCCTGCCCGGTGACGCCGGTGATCAGTGCGGTCTTGCCCATGTGGGGTCCCCCCTGGGGATCGTTTCGGTCTGTTGTGGGTGAGGCGGGGCCTCGGAGATCGGCTTCGGGCCGGGACTGGATGCGTACCGTACACGGGGCGTGCCCTGCGGCTCCGCGCGGCGTGCACGGACGGCGTCAGGGCGGGACGGGGGTCGGTACGGACCGGCCCGCGCCCCGCGGGGGCGGACTGGCATCATCGGCGGTATGACAAGTTCGCTGCCGCTCCTGCCCCCGAACGCCCGTGTCTTCGTCGCGGGCCACCGCGGCCTCGTGGGCTCCGCGGTCGCCCGCCGCCTGACCGCCGACGGGCACGAGGTGCTCACCCGGGGCCGCGCCGACCTCGACCTGCGCGACGCCGCCGCGACCGGGGCGTACCTGAAGGACGTCCGCCCCGACGCGGTCGTACTCGCCGCCGCCAAGGTCGGCGGCATCATGGCCAACAGCACCTACCCGGTGCAGTTCCTGGAGGACAACCTCAGGATCCAGCTCAGCGTCATCGGCGGCGCGCACGCCGCCGGCGTCGGCCGGCTGCTGTTCCTGGGGTCGTCCTGCATCTATCCCAAGCTGGCCCCGCAACCCATCACCGAGGACGCGCTGCTGACCGGCCCTCTGGAGCCGACCAACGAGGCGTACGCCCTCGCGAAGATCGCGGGCATCGTCCAGGTCCAGTCGTACCGCAAGCAGTACGGGGCCTCGTACGTCTCGGCGATGCCCACGAACCTCTACGGCCCGGGCGACAACTTCGACCTGGAGTCCTCGCACGTGCTGCCCGCCCTCATCCGGCGCTTCCACGAGGCCGCCGCCGAGGGGCGCGAGGAGGTCACCCTGTGGGGCAGCGGCACCCCGCGCCGCGAGTTCCTGCACGTGGACGACCTGGCCGCCGCCTGTGCGCTGCTGCTGGAGCGCTACGACGGGGACGAGCCGGTCAACATCGGCTGCGGTGAGGACCTGACCATCAGGGCACTGGCCGAGACGGTCGCCGACGTGACCGGCTTCACGGGCCGGCTGGCGTGGGACACCTCCAAGCCGGACGGCACCCCGCGCAAGCTCCTGGACGTCAGCCGCCTGACCTCGCTGGGCTGGAAGCCGGAGATCGGGCTGCGGGACGGCATCGCCGCCACCTACCGGTGGTGGCTCGAACAGGGCGGGGCCGTTGGCGGTACGCGGAGCTGAACGCACGGGTGTTGCGGCTCCTCAGTACGCTCCGCGGCCGTCGACGACGGCGCGGAGCGTACGGCCCATCACGTCGACGTCACTGGTGAAGGACCAGTTGTCGACGTACTGGAGGTCGAGCTGGATCGTCTCGTCCCAGGACAGGTCGGACCGGCCGCTGATCTGCCACAGCCCGGTCATGCCCGGCCGCACGGTGAGCCGGCGCAGCTCGACCTCGTCGTAGCGGGCCACCTCCTCCGGCAGCGGCGGGCGCGGCCCGACCAGCGACATCTGTCCCGTCAGCACGTTGAGCAGCTGGGGCAGTTCGTCGAGGGAGGTGCGGCGCAACAGCCGGCCCACCCGGGTCACCCGCGGATCGCGCCGGATCTTGAACATCAGGCCGTCGTTCTCGTTGGCCCCGGCCAGCTCGGCCTTGAGCCGGTCGGCGTCCACCACCATGGTGCGGAACTTCCACATGGTGAACGGGACTCCGTCGCGGCCGATGCGCTGCTGGCGGTAGAACGCCGGGCCCCGGGAGCCGAGCCGGATCGCCAGGACGATGGTGAGGAAGAGCGGGGAGAGCAGCAACAGCCCGAAGGCGGCCCCGGCCCGGTCCAGGACGGACTTGAGCACGGGCTGGACGCCCCGGTTGACGGGCGGTGCGACCCGGAGCACGGCGAGGCCGCCCGCGGAGAGGGTCTCCAGCCGCTTGACGGAGACCTCCACCAGCCCGGGGAAGACGGCCAGTTCCAGCCCGGCGTCGTGCAGGGCCCAGGCGATGCGGCGCAGCCGCTCCCCCGCGATCCGGGCCCCGGGGGCGACGAGCACGAGGTCGGCGTGGTGACTGCGGACGGCGGCGAGGACGGCGGAGGCGTCGGCCGTCGGGGCACCGGAGGCGGCCCGGGCGTCGAGCCGGCCCGCGACGGGCACGCCGCTGTCGACCGAACCACTGCCGACCGGGACCACGCCCACGACGACGTACGGGTGGTCGGTGCGCGCGGCGAGGTGAGAGATGACGGAGTCGGCTGCGGCGGGCTCCCCTATCACGAGCACCCTGCTGACGGCCTGTGCCTCGCGGCGGGCCGCGGTGAGGTGGCGGTAGGTCAGCTTGTGGCAGGCCACGGTGATGAGGAGGGCCGGCAGCAGGGCGCCGAGCGCGGCGAGCCGTGGCGTGCTCTCCCCCGTCACCACCCGGGCAACGGCCAGGACACCGATGAGAATCAGCCAGTCGTGCACGACCGGCAGGACACCGCGGGACTCGCCGAGGGCTCGGGCCGCGTAACGGCGGCGCACCGCCTGCACCCCGGTCCACGCCAGAGCCGCCCCGACGGCGCAGTACACCGGCCGAGCCTGCTGAGCGGCGTCGAAGACGAGGCCCACGGGCAGGCCTGCGCCGAGGAGATCGGCGGTGACCGCGGCGGGCAGGTACCAGCGCGCTTTGTCGCCGATCCGCCTCACTGGCGCAGCAGCAAGCTCAGCCGCCGCTCCGGCCACTCTTTGCGCAGGAAAATGGACATGCCTCATGGGCCCCCCTGGCACGTGGTCTATGACACTCGCGCGTGTCCGCGGCTTCCCCAGGCCACGGACATCAGACGCACCGGGAAACAGTACGACAAACACTCTTAGGACAAGTGCCGAACCCCGGAACAGGGACTCTTGTTGCGCAAGCGTTAGCAAGCGGTACCAGTTGTTCCAGATTTCTGGCGCGTTACGGCCGCCCGCGAAGGTGAATGGTCCGGATACCGGATACGTCTGCTCGGTCAACGAACCGTTTCCGGCCAACATTTTGACGCGGCCCTGACATTGCAGCGGCCAGGTGGCACTCTTCGATCCGTTCATCGCACCGCCCTGCTCTGCCCGGCGGCCCACCCAGCCGTCCGGACCCCCCTTGCAGAAGGAGTCTGCGTTGAGTCCCACCCCCCACAGGCGTGTCACCGCGGCCGGCGCACTCGTCGCCGCTGCCGCGATGCTCGCCGTCGGCATCCAGGCCGGCACCGCGTCCGCCGAGGCCACCGCCTCCCAGGGCAGCGCCTCCGCGAAGTCCCTTCCGGGGGCCGCCCCGCTCCAGCTCAGCCCCTCCGAGCGTGCGACGCTCATCGCCGACGCCAACTCGACCACCGTGCAGGCGGCGAAGGCCCTCGGCCTCGGCGGCCAGGAGAAGCTGATCGTCCGCGATGTGGTCAAGGACGCCGACGGCACCACGCACACCACCTACGAGCGCACCTACGCCGGACTCCCCGTGCTCGGCGGTGACCTGACGGTCCATGCCAAGGGCGGCGTCACCAAGAGCGTCACCAAGGCCACCCACCACGAGATCAAGGTCGCCGACACCGACGCGGCGGTCACCCCCGCCGCCGCCGAGGGCCAGGCCGTCGCCGCGGCCAAGGAAGCGGGCTCCACGGAGGCCAAGCCCGCCAAGGACGCCCGCAAGGTGATCTGGGCGGCCGAGGGCGCGCCCGTCCTCGCGTACGAGACCGTCGTCGGCGGCCTCCAGGACGACGGCACCCCCAACGAGCTGCACGTGGTCACCAACGCCAAGACCGGCGCGAAGATCACCGAGTGGCAGGCCATCGAAACCGGCACCGGCAACACCATGTACAGCGGTCAGGTCAACCTGGGCACCGCGCAGTCGGGCAGCAACTACACGCTGACCGACACGAACCGCGGCAGCCACAAGACGTACAACCTCAACCGGGGTACCTCCGGCACCGGCACCCTCTTCTCCGGGCCGGACGACCTCTGGGGCAACAACCAGCCCACCAACATGGAGACGGCCGGCGCCGACGCGCACTACGGCGCCGCGGTCACCTGGGACTACTTCAAGAACGTGCACGGCCGCAACGGCCTGCGCAACGACGGCGTCGCCCCGTACAGCCGCGTCCACTACGGCAACAACTACGTCAACGCGTTCTGGAGCGACTCCTGCTTCTGCATGACGTACGGCGACGGCGAGGGCAACGTCAAGCCCCTCACCTCAACCGACGTGGCCGCGCACGAGATGACCCACGGCCTGACCTCGGTCACCGGCAACATGACCTACAGCGGCGAGCCCGGCGGCCTCAACGAGGCCACCTCCGACATCATGGCTGCAGCGGTCGAGTTCTACGCCAACAACCCCACCGACGTGGGCGACTACCTCGTCGGCGAGAAGATCGACATCAACGGCGACGGCACGCCGCTGCGCTACATGGACAAGCCGAGCAAGGACGGCTCGTCCAAGGACGCCTGGTACTCGGGTCTCGGCGGCATCGACGTGCACTACTCCTCGGGCCCGGCCAACCACTGGTACTACCTGGCCTCCGAGGGCTCGGGCGCCAAGGTCATCAACGGCGTGAGCTACGACTCGCCGACCTCCGACGGCCTCCCGGTCACGCCCATCGGCCGCGACGCCGCCTCGAAGATCTGGTTCCGCGCCCTGACCGTCGGCTACTTCAAGTCGAACACCAACTACGCGGCCGCCCGCACGGCGACCCTCCAGGCCGCCGCCGACCTCTACGGCGCCGGCTCGGCCACGTACAACAACACCGCCAACGCGTGGGCGGCCATCAACGTCGGCCCCCGCATCAACGACGGCGTCACGGTCACCCAGATCCCGAACCAGAACACCGTCGTCAACACCGCGGTGAGCCTCCAGGTCCAGGCGACCAGCACCAACCCGGGCGCCCTGAGCTACGCGGCGACCGGCCTGCCGGCCGGCCTGTCGATCAACTCCTCGACGGGTCTGATCTCGGGTACGGCCACCACCGCGGGCACGTCCAACGTGACCGTGACGGTGACCGACTCCGCCAACAAGTCGGGCACGGCCTCCTTCACCTGGACGGTCGGCACCAGCCAGCAGAACGTCTTCGAAAACACGAACGACTACCAGATCGCGGACAACGCGACCGTCGAGTCCCCGATCACGGTGACCCGCACGGGCAACGCGCCGAGCACCCTCAAGGTGGACGTGAACATCGTCCACACCTACGTCGGTGACCTCCGCGTCGACCTGGTCGCCCCCGACGGCAGCGTGTACAACCTGCGCAACCGCTCGGGCGGCAGCGCGGACAACATCGTCCAGAGCTTCACCGTGAACGCCTCCTCCGAGGCGGCGAACGGTGTCTGGAAGCTCCGCGTGGCGGACCTCGCCAGCCTCGACACCGGTTACATCAACAGCTGGAAGCTGACCTTCTGACCCTTCGGGGCAGGGTGGGGCGCAACGGCTGACACAGCACGGGGCCGTCCGGGAGGGATCCTCCTGGACGGCCCTGTTCCGTGCTCCGTGCCGCGACCCGGCCCCGTGGGCGGCCGGGTCCCGGTCAGAGGATGCTGCGGAAGGTGGCGTCGAACACGTCCGGCTCCTCCTCGTGGTGCTCCTCCTGGGGCTCCTGCTCCGGCATCTCCTGCCGGTGCTCCGGCATCTCCTGCCGGTGCTCCTCCCCCGGAGCCTGCTCGTCCTGCTCCTCCTGGGGCTGCTGCTCTTCCTGTGGCTGCTGCTCCTCCTGCGGCTGCTGCTCCTCCTCAGGCTGCTGCTCCTCCTCAGGCTGCTGCTCGTCCCGGGGCTGCTGCTCCTCCTCAGGCTGCTGCTCGTCCCGGGGCCGCTCGTCCCGGGGCCGCTCCTCCAGCGGGGCCTGGTCCTCATGCGGTTCGGGCCCGTCGTCCTTCGGGAGCGTGGACGTCGGCTGCACACCGCCCATGACGGCGTGCTCGGGACGGCTGGCGCTGTCGAAGCGGTCCTCGGCGAGGCGGTCGTCGCCGAACGGGTCGTGCTTGTCGTCCTTGTCCACGTGGACCGGCGTGAAGACCACCGAGCGGACCTCGACGTCGTAGACGACGTCCTTCGGCTCCAGCACCCGTTCCGGGCGGCCGTTGCAGCCGTCCTGCGAGAAGAGCGTCGCCCTCGACTTGGTGTTGTTGCGCACGGCGGTGGCCGGGTCGCGGCGCGAGGTGCCGGTCAGCTCGTAGCAGGTGTCGTTGTCCGCCGGGCGGATCTGCCGGCGCTCGCCACCGTTCCCGTCGTCGATGATGTAGTCGAGTCGGCCGAGGTTGGGCCGGTCGTCGAAGTCGTCGGCCAGCGACGGTCCGGCCAGCGGCACGGCGAGGGCGAGGGCTCCGAGGAACGCTACGGCAGCTGTGCGAAGACGCATGGGAAGGCAGTCCGTTTCTGTGGGGGCTGGGTGCCGGTCCGGTGGCATCCAGCGGGCAGCGTAGGAGCGATGACCACTGCTGAATCGGTTCGGCATGCGCGGCGGGCTCGCAGGTTCACTCGCCCGGCACGCCCCACGACCCCCATCCGGCAGGTGCTGGTGCTCCTCGGCGCGCCCGCTGCGTTCACCACCCGGCCCCCGGCGACGGGGCGACGGGGACGGTCCACGGATCCCCCGCCCGTCACCCCGTTCCTGACGGATCCCGTCCCATCCGGCGCCCCGTGTCCGTACGGCAGGGGCGGTGTGGCGGGGCCCCCCCCCCCCCCCCCCCCCCCGCGGCCCCGCCCGGGCCCGAACCCCACCCGAACCCCCCCCCCCGGCCGCACCCCCCCCCCCCGCAAATAAAAA
>NZ_JBHWJJ010000212.1:0-9083 GCF_042732005.1 Streptomyces sp. NPDC059851
CAGGCCCCGGCCTCCGCCCGCCCGGCATCCGCCCCCGCCTCGGCCGGCCCCACCACCTCGGCCGCCGCCTCCGCGCGCTTGCGCCGGCGGTGCGCGGCGACGCGCTCCCGGGTGGCGCAGGTGCCGGAGCAGTAGCGGCGGGCACTGCCGGGCCCACCGCCGAGGAAGAGCCGGCCGCAGCCGGAGGCGGCGCAGGCGCCCCACGCGATCCGGCCGTGCTCGGTGAGCAGCTGGGCGAGCGCCAGGGCGCCGGAGGCCAGGAACCACTCCCCCCAGCCGGCCTCGTCACCCCGGTCCACGTGCAGGTGCCACGGGTGGCCGCCGTGCCGGGTCAGCCGGGGGCGGGTGGCGTACTGCGCGAACAGGTCGTTGAGGGCTTCCGCGGCGCGGTCCTCGTCCGGCTCGGCGAGGACGCCGGCCATCCGCCGGGCCGCGGCGCGCAGGTCGGCGGCGTCCGCCTCGGTGAAGGCCCCGGCCGTGAGGTCGTCGGTGTCCTCCCCGTGCCGGGCCAGCAGTGCGGTGAGTCCGGCCCGCGGGAGGCCGGGATCGGCGCGGACCGCCTCGGCGAGGTCGACTAGCCGCCGGGCGGCCGAGAAGCCCTGTGCGGAGTCCGTCATGCCCTGTTCCTTTCATCGTGCAGCCGGATGACGTAACGTCTTGGGGAATTATGACGTTACACGGTGCGGGGGAGGGACCCCGATGGGTGGGTTCGGGCGGTACCTGGCGGCGGCACTGGCGGCGCGCTTCGCCTCGGAGGGCATGAGCTTGGCGGTGGTCCTGCTCGCCCTGGAGCGCACCGGGAGCGCCGCGTACGGGGCGTTCGTACTGACGGCCTGGCTGGCCCCGCACGTCCTGGCGGCTCCGCTCGCCGGTGCTGCCGCTGGCCGTACGCGGCGGCCGCGGCTCTTCCACGTCGGCGCGCTGGCCGGGTTCACGACCGCGGTGGTGGCGCTGGCCGTGCTGTTGGGCCGGGCGCCGCTGCCGGTGGTGCTCGCGGCGGCGGTGCTCGGCGGGAGCTGCGGGCCGATGGTGACGGGCGGGATGTCCAGCTTGGTCGCAGGACTGGTGCCGGCGGGGGCGCGGCGCGACCGGGCGTACTCCTGGGACGCGACCACGTACAACGCTGCGGCGGTGACCGCTCCGGCGGCAGTGGGCCTGGTCTCGGCGGCGGGTTCGGCGGCGCCGGCGATGGTGGTGCTGGCGCTGGGCGGGGCGCTCGCGGCGCTGCTGGCCGCGACCCTCCCGTTCGGCGGGGCCGCCTCCCCCGCGACGGCTGCCCCGGCCGGGGCCGAGCGGGCCGGGGCCGGCCTCGGGGGCGGGCTGGCGGTGCTGTGGCGGATCCGGGAGCTGCGGGCGATCACCTCTGCCACGTCGCTGGCCTTCGTCGGGCTGGGTTCCCTCACCACCACCTCGGTGCTGCTGGCCGGACGGCTCGGTAGTCCGGGCGCGGGAGGTGTGCTGATGACGGCGTTCGCGGCGGGCGCGCTGGCGGGTTCGCTGACACTGGGCCGACTCTCGGGAGTGGCTCCGGGGCGGCTGGCGCGCTGGGCGATGGCGGGCACCGGGCTGGCGCTGGGTGCGGCCGCCTTCTCGCCCTCCGTGGCCGTCGCGGCGGCGCTGTTCGCCGCGGCCGGGGTGTGCGACGGGCCGCTGCTGACGGCCACGCTGCGGATCCGGGCGGATCACGCACCCGACGCGGTGCGCACGCAAGTGTTCACGCTGGGGGCGGGGCTGAAGCTGACCGCGGCCTCGGTCGGGGCGGCCCTCGTGGGGCTGGCCGCCGACGCGCCGCCACGGCTACTGCTGACCGGGGTGGCCGTCCTGGTGCTGGTGTCGGCCCTGCTGCACGTGCTCGTGGCCCCGCGCGCTGCCGGGGCGGGCACGGCAGCCGCCACTACGGGGCTCGCGGCAGGCTCCGCCCCGGCTGCGCCCGGTCGGCGGACTCCCGGAGCGCCGTGAGCACCGCGGCACGGGCCGGAGCACAGGCGTACCCCCGTCCGCGATTCCATGAACGTGCGGACGGGGGTGCACCCGTTCGATCCGGGGCCGGCCGGGAGGACTACCGGGCCAGCTCCTCCTTCAGCGCCTGGAGGAAGCCGTCGACGTCCTCCTCAGTGGTGTCGAAGCCGCACATCCAGCGGACGTGTCCGGCGGCCTCGTCCCAGAAGTAGAAGCGGTAGCGCTCCTGGAGCCGCCGCGACACCTCGTGCGGCAGCTTCGCGAACACGGCGTTCGCCTGCACCGGGTAGAGGATCTCCACCCCGTGGGTCTCGCGGACCCCTGCGGCGAGCCGCTGCGCCATCCCGTTGGCGTGCCGGGCGTTGCGCAGCCACAGGTCCTTGGCGAGCAGGGCCTCCAGCTGGACCGAGACGAAGCGCATCTTCGACGCGAGCTGCATCGACATCTTGCGGATGTGCTTCATCTGCCGGACCGCGTCCGGGTTGACCACGACCACGGCCTCGCCGAACATCATGCCGTTCTTGGTGCCCCCGTACGAGAGCACGTCGACGCCCACCGCGTTGGTGAACGTGCGCATCGGCACGTCGAGCGAGGCCGCGGCGTTGGCTATGCGGGCGCCGTCGAGGTGGACCTTCATGCCGAGCGAGTGGGCGTGCTCGCAGATCGCCCGGATCTCGTCCGGGGTGTAGACCGTGCCCAGCTCGGTGTTCTGGGTGATCGACACGACCTGCGGCATCGCCCGGTGCTCGTCCTCGAAGCCCCAGGCTTCCTGGTCGATGAGCTCGGGGGTGAGCTTGCCGTCCGGGGTGGGGACGGCCAGCAGCTTGAGGCCGGCCATCCGCTCGGGTGCGCCGCCCTCGTCCACGTTGATGTGGGCGGTCTTGGCGCAGATCACCGCACCCCAGCGGTCGGTCATGGCCTGGAGGGCCGTGACGTTCGCGCCGGTGCCGTTGAAGACCGGGAAGGCCTCCGCGTACGGGCCGAAGTGGCTGCGGATGATCCTCTGCAGGTGCTCGGTGTACTCGTCCTCGCCGTAGGCGACCTGGTGGCCGCCGTTGGCCAGGGCAAGGGCCTCCAGGACCTCCGGGTGGACCCCTGCGTAGTTGTCGCTCGCGAAACCGCGTACCGCCGGATCGTGGTGGCGGCGGGCATCGGTCTTCACGGTTGCGGAGTGAGCCACAGACGCTGTCCGTTCACATCGATGGCGGGCCGCTCCCACACGCCGGCGATGGCCTCGGCCAGCTCCTTGACGTCGGTGAAGCCCGCGAACTTCGCATTGGGGCGCTCCGCGCGCATCGCGTCGTGCACCAGTGCCTTGATCACCAGGATCGCAGCCGCGGCGCCCGGGCCCTCCTCGCCCCCCGCCTTGCGGAAGGAGTCGGCCATGGCGAGCGTCCACGCCTCGGCGGCCGCCTTGCCGGCGTTGTACGCGGCGTTGTTGGCGACGGGCTTGTGCGCACCGGACTGGCTGACCAGGACGTAGCGGCCCCGGTCGCTGCGCAGCAGGGCGTCGTGGAAGGCGATCGACGTGTGCTGGACGGTGCGGATCAGGAGCTTCTCCAGGAAGTCCCAGTCGCCCAGGTCGGTCTCGGTGAACGAGGTGCTGCCGCGCCAGCCGCCGACGAGGTGGACGAGGCCGTCCACGCGCCCGAACTCCTTCTCGGTCCGCGCGGCCCATTCCTTGGTCGCGTCGAGGTCGAGCAGGTCCACCGTGTCACCGGTGACGGTGGCGCCGCCGTGGGCGTAGCGGGCCGCGTCCACGGCCTCGGCCAGGCGGGCCGGGTCGGCGTCGGACGCCACCACCACGGCACCGGCCTCGGCGAGGCGGAGCAGTGCGGCGCGGCCGGCGGGGCCGCCGGCGCCGGCCACGGCGACGACGGCTCCCTTCAGGCTGCCGTTGGCGTTCCCGGTGTCGTTTCCGCTGTTCATCTGTGCAGCCTCCAGTGGGCGAGTGCTCACGCGGCGGCCCGCTCGGCCGTGTCGGAGTCCAGGGCGGTGATGCCCTTGCAAGAGGCGATCACGGTCTTGAGCTTCTTGGCGAGCGCCTCATAGAACATGCTCAGCGGAAACTCGTCCGGAAGCACGTCGTCCACGAGCTTGCGCGGCGGCTGCGTCAGGTCCAGGGCGTCGGGGCCCTTCGCCCACTTGGAGCCCGGGTGCGGGGCGAGGTAGGTGGAGACCAGCTCGTAGGCCTTGAACCAGTGCACGAGCTTCGGGCGGTCGATGCCGGCCCGGTAGAGGTCCTCGATCTCGGCGCACAGCTGGTTGGTGACCTGCGGGGCGCGGTCCCAGTCGATCTTCAGCTTGTTGTCCGTCCAGCGCACGACGTCGTGCTTGTGGAGGTACGCGAAGAGGAGCTGGCCGCCGAGACCGTCATAGTTGCGGGTGCGGTCGCCGGACACCGGGAAGCGGAACATCCGGTCGAAGAGGACGGCGTACTGCACGTCACGGCCGTGCTCGTTGCCCTCCGACTCCAGCTTGACGGCCTCCTTGAACGCGGTGAGGTCGCAACGCAGCTCCTCCAGGCCGTACATCCAGAACGGCTGGCGCTGCTTGATCATGAAGGGGTCGAACGGCAGGTCGCCGTGGCTGTGGGTGCGGTCGTGCACCATGTCCCACAGGACGAAGGCCTTCTCGCAGCGCTCCTGGTCCTCGACCATGCGGGCGATGTCCTCGGGCAGCTCGATGCCGAGGATGTCGACGGCGGCCTCGGTGACCTTGCGGTAGCGGGCGGCCTCGCGGTCGCAGAAGATGCCGCCCCAGGTGAAGCGCTCGGGGGCCTCGCGGACGGCGATCGTCTCCGGGAAGAGCACCGCGGAGTGGGTGTCGTAGCCCGGGGTGAAGTCCTCGAAGGTGATGCCGAGGAACAGCGGGTTGTCGTACCGGGTGCGCTCCAGCTCGGAGAGCCACTCGGGCCACACCATCTTCAGGACGACGGCCTCGAAGTTGCGGTCCGGGTTGCCGTTCTGCGTGTACATGGGGAAGACGACGAGGTGCTGGAGGCCGTCGGCGCGCTCGGCGGCAGGGTGGAAGGCCATCAGCGAGTCGAGGAAGTCCGGCACCGCGAAGCCCTCCGCGACCCACTTGCGCAGGTCGGCGACGAGTGCCTTGTGGTAGACGGTGGCGTGCGGCAGGAGCGGGGAGAGCTGCTCGACGGCGGTGACGACGCGCTCGACGGCGGCCTCGACCTGCTCGCGGGACGGCGCGCCCTCGACCTCGAAGTCGATCGAGCCGTCCTTGGACTGCCAGGGGCGGATCTCCTCCACGGCGGCCTTGAGCTCGGGCCACGCCGGGTGGTCGACCACCCGCGCCCCGGCGGTTATCGCGGCCCCGCCGATACCCGGCACAAGAGTTTCCGTCATGTCACTTCCTCCACAGGAGAACCTCACGTAAAGACAGCGTATGCATGTGAGGGTGTCCCGCTCAAGAGGTTGTCCAGGAAATTATTCGGCTGTACCCCTACTGAGACCGCAATTCTTCCCGCAGTCCACCGTTCGGGCGAGCGCTTCGCCGTCCTGTCAAGACCCGAGGGGCGCGCCCACGCACGGGTGAGGCGGCACGGGCCCGCCGGCCGGGGAACGGAGCGCAACACCCTGGCGGGAACCGGCCGATGGGCGGCTCCGGGGCTCTGCACGGGCGGTCTCATCGCGACCGGAGCGCACTAGCATGCGTCCTCACCGCGCGCGGCCGGGCCAGGGACGCCGCGACCGCGCGGGGAGCCGCCGTCGACGGAAGCGAGAGAACCTTGACTTTCCTCACCATCGGTCATCGCGGGGTCATGGGTGTCGAGCCGGAGAACACCCTGCGGTCGTTCGTCCGTGCGGAACGTACCGGCATGGACGCGATCGCGCTGGACCTGCGCCTGAGCAAGGACGGCGTGCTGGTCGCCCTGCACGACGCCGAGGTCGACCGGACCACCGACGGCTCGGGCGCCGTCGCCGATCTGACCCTGGACGAGCTGCGCGGGCTGGACGCCGGGCAGGGCGAGCACGTCCCGGTCTTCGAGGAGGTCCTGGACACCGTACGGACCCCGCTCCAGGCCTCGGTCCAGGACGCGCCCGCCGCGACGGCACTGGCGGAGCTGGTGGCGGGCCGCGACTTGACCGCACGGGTCGAGGTGGCCTCGTTCCACGACGCGGTGCTCGCCGAGGCGGCCCGGCTGGCGCCGGGGGTGCGGACCGTCCTCCACTCGGACCTGGCCGGGGACGCGGCCGACGACGTCGTGGACCGGGCCCTGGCCGCGGGGGCCCGAACGCTCGCCCTGAACCTGCGGCGGCTCACCCTGGAGACGGTGGAGGCGGCGCACCTGGCCGGGCTGCGGGTGACGGGCTGGACGGTCAACTCCCTGGATCACCTGCGGCTGGCCCGGGCGCTCGAACTGGACGGGGTGGCCACCGACTTCCCCGAGATCCGCAGCACGGGCCGGTTCACGGCCTGACCGCTCCGCCCGGCGCGCCCGGCCCGGGGTGCGCCGGGCCGGGGGTGCGCCGGGCCCGGGTGCCGGCCCGTGGACCGCTCCTACAGGGCCTTGACCAGAAGTTCGAAGGCCAGGTCGTCGCGGAGCGGGACGCCGAAGCGCTCGTCTCCGTAGGGGAAGGGGCTCATTTCGCCGGTGCGGCGGTAACCGCGGCGCACGTAGTAGGCGATGAGCTCCTCCCGGATGTGGACCACCGTCATCCGCATCTCCCGTGCGCCCCACATGTCCCGGGCCCGGCGCTCCGCCTCGGCGAGGACCTCCTTGCCGAGGCCGCCGCCCTGGAGCCCGGGGCGGACGGCGAACATCCCGAAGTACACGTGGTCGCCGCGGTGTTCGAGCTGGCAGCAGGCGACGAGCTCGCCCGCTCGCTCGACGACGAGCAGGACGCCGTCGGAGGTCCGGATGACGGCGCGCACCCCGTCCGGGTCGGTGCGCTGCCCGTCCAGGAAGTCCGCCTCCGTGGTCCAGCCGGCCCGGCTCGCGTCCCCGCGGTACGCCGACTCCACGAGCTCCACGAGGGCCGGCACGTCCGCCTCGACGGCATTGCGGAACTGCAGGGCGGCGGGCTGTGCTGCGGTCGACATGGGGGCTCCGTTCTGCTGTGTGCTCAGCGGCATGTGACATGCCCGCTGCTGCCCGGACAGCCTAGCGCGGCGCTGCGTGCGGGCCCGTGGGCCGGGGCATCTGTTCACCGTGACGCCGTCGAACCGGGGGGTTCCCGCCGTGCACGGTCCCGCGATGTCCTCATGGTCCGCTCCCGCCGCCCTCCCGGCCTGGCTGCTCGTCCTGCTGTGCGCGGTGAGCGGCGCGTACTGCCTGGGGCGCGTGCGCAGAGCGGGCCGTCGGGCGCGCGGTGCGGTGGCGGGCGATGCGCTGATGGGACTCGGGATGGCGGCGATGGCCGCGCCGCCCGGCATCGGCCCGTGGGGGCCGCAGGTGCTGCTGGCGGTCTTCTGCGGGGCGGTGCTGCACGCGCTGTGGCTGCTGCGGGGCGGGCTGCACCACGCCCACCACCTGGTCGGTTCGCTGGCGATGGCGTACATGGCGCTGACGGTGGCCCCGGGGCACGGGGCCGGATTGGGCGCGGGCGCGGGGGTGGTGGGGGTGGGGCCGTGGGCCGCGCAGCCGCTCGTCACAGCGGTGCTCCTCGTCTACTTCGCGGGGTACGTGCTGTTGGGCGGGGCGCGGCTGTTGGCGACGGGTCCGCAGGCCCTGCCCGCCGGAGCCGGCGGTGGGTCGCCGGCGGTCGCGGGCGCCGTCGGGGGGCGGGTCGCGGCGGGGTCGGCGGAGCTGGCGCGGGCGTGCCGACTCGCCATGGGGATGGGGATGTTGGCGATGCTGCTCGGCATGTGACCGGCCGCCGCAAGGCGTGCGGAAGGCCCCGGGAGGGGGTGACGGTTGCCGTGCGCGGTGCCGGGAAACGTGTCCTGCGTCACCAATCACCCGAGTCCGTACCAGCAGGTAGCCCGACGCTCATAGGCTGGCGGACATGATGGTCCCCGCCGTTCTCCTGTTGCTCGGCGCCATGACCGCGGTGCTCGCACCCCGGCTGCTGGCCGGGGCCGAATGGCCCGAGCGTGAACCCGTCGTCGCCCTGTGGGTGTGGCAGTGCGTGGTGGGTGCGGTCCTGCTGTGCTTCGCGCTGTCGATGCTGCTCAGTGCGGCCGCCGCCTGGCACGCGGTCCGGGGCCGGCTCTTCGCTGCCGCCCCGCACGGGGTGGTCGACGCCTACGCGCTGGGACCGGCCGGCGGCCCGTGGGCCGTCGGCACCGCACTGCTGCTGGCGGGCGGCGGGCTGTGGACCGGGCTCCGGCTGGCCCGGGAGGTGCTGCGGGCCCGCGCCGGACGGCGGGCGCGGGGCGCCGAACTGCTGGTGCGGGCCCTTGACGGGGCTACGGACTGCTCGGGATTTGCTGCTGGCGCGGTGGGGTCGGTGGGGGCGTGGCGCGGCCCTGCTGGTGCGGGCCCCGCTGCTGCCCGGCGAAGATCCGGCCGGGGCGCGGCTCGTGGTCCTGGAGGGGCCGCGGCCCGAGGCGTGGTGGCTCCCGGGCACGGCGCCGCAGCTGGTGGTGACCACGGCCGCGCTCGGGCGGCTCAAGGGGAGCCAGCTGGACGCCGTGCTGGCGCACGAGCAGGGGCACGCGGCGGCCCGCCACGACTGGCTGCTGCACTGCTCGCGGGCGCTGGCCGGCGGCTTCCCGCAGGTGCCGGTGTTCGCGGCGTTCGAGGCGGAGATCCACCGGCTCGTCGAACTGGCCGCGGACGACGTGGCCTCCCGCCGCTACGGGCGGCTGACCATCGCCCTCGCACTGGTCGGGCTCAACGAGGACCGGGGGGTGTTCGGCCCCTCCCCCGCGCCGCAGCCCCACGTCCCGGAGCGGGTGCGGCGGCTGCTGTCGGCGACGCCTCGGATGTCGCCGGGCCGCCGGCTGCGGTTGACGGCACTGGCCACGCTGGTGCCGGCGGTCCCCCTTCTGGTGGCGTTCGTGCCGGGGCTGAGGGCGCTCACCTGACCGCGGGCCGGATCCCGGACCGGACGCGCCCGGATCGGATGCGGCCCGGCCGCCCCCGCGGCCCGGCCGCCCCCGCGGCCCGGCCGCCCCCGCGGCCCGGCCGCCCGCGGCTCGGGCGGGCCCCGACCGGGGAG
>NZ_JBHWJJ010000213.1:0-9023 GCF_042732005.1 Streptomyces sp. NPDC059851
GCGTTCAGCTCTTGGTGGCGGACTTCCACGCGTCCAGGTACGCCGTGAGGTTCCGGTCGATGTCGGCCCAGTCCGGTTCGAACACCTCGACACCGGTCATGAGCCGGGTCAGCTCGACGGCGTTGGCGTCCGTCGGCTTGACGTCGGTCCGCGCCGGGAAGCCGCCGCCGACCTCGCTGACCAGCCTCTGGGCTTCCTCGCCGAGCATGAAGTCCAACAGCTTTCTGCCGTTCTCGCCGTGCGGGGCCCTGTCCACCAGCCCGGCGGCGTAGGGGA
This sequence comes from Streptomyces sp. NPDC059851, assembly GCF_042732005.1. Taxonomy (NCBI): domain Bacteria; kingdom Bacillati; phylum Actinomycetota; class Actinomycetes; order Kitasatosporales; family Streptomycetaceae; genus Streptomyces; species Streptomyces sp. NPDC059851. Next base: position 277 of record NZ_JBHWJJ010000213.1, read on the forward strand.
GGGCGAAGGTGGTGGGCTTGCCGCCCTCGCGCGCCGGGAACCAGATGCCGAGGTTCGGCATGGACTTCGACTGCGCGAAGTTCATCTGGACGTCGCCGTTGGCGACGAGCAGCTCCCCCTTGTCGGTTTTGGGCGCGAGCTTGCTGGTGGAGGAGGACGGTCCCACGTTGTTGGCCTGGAGCCTGCCGAGGAACTCCATCGCAGGCTCCTTGCCGCCGAAGTCGTGCATGGCCTTGATGACGACGGCCGTGCCGTCGCCGGCGACCCCGGGCGTGGAGTACTGGAGCCTGCCCTTGTACTTGCCGTCCAGCAGCTCCTCCCACGTCCTGGGGGCCTGCGGTAGCTCCTTCTTGTTGTGGATGAAGCCGAAGTAGTTGTTCACGACGGAGGTCCACGTGCCGTCGGGGGACTTGTCCGCCCCGTGCACCTTCTCGGAGCCGGCCGGCCGGTAGGCCTGGAGCAGGCCCTTGCCGTCGGCCTGCTGGATGAACGGCGGCAGGGTGACCAGTACGTCGGCCTGGGTGTTGGTCTTCTCTCGCGCGGCCCGCTGGACCATTTCGCCCGACCCGCCCTCGACGTACTTGACCTCGATGCCCGTCTTCTTGGTGAACTCGGCGAAGACCCTGTCGTACCAGCCGTCGCCCTTCTCGCCCTTGAGGCCGTCGGCGCTGTAGACGGTGACGACCTTCTCGCTGCTCCCGGTGCCGCCTGCGGCGGAGGAGCCGCCACAGGCGGTGAGGGCCGCGGTGAGGACGAGGCAGCCGGCGAGGGCCGCGGCGGGGCGGGCGGTGCCGTGGGCGGGGGCGGGGGCGGGTGCGGCGGGGGCGGGTGTGGGCTGGGACATGACTGGGGTGCTCCTCGGGACGAAGGGGTGCGCAGGAGTGGGAGTTGCGGGCTGCCGGGGCTGCTGGCTGTTGCGGGGACTCAGCGGTAGGAGGCCCGGGTGCGGATGCGGGACACGGCGAGCAGGACCAGCACGGTCGCGGCCATGAGGACCACGGCGAGGGCGGACCCGGCGAACAGCGAGCCGCGGTCGGTCGCCGTGAAGATCCGTACCGGCAGGGGCGTCCAGTCGGGTGGGTAGAGCATCATCGTGGCGCTCAACTCGCCCATCGACAGGGCGAAGCAGAGCCCCGCGGCCGCCGTGAGGGAGGGCAGCAGCAGGGGCAGCTTGACCCGCCACAGCACATAGGCGGGGCGGGCGCCGAGGGAGGCCGCCGCCTGCTCGTAGGCGGGGTCGAGGCGTACGATCGCGGCCGACACCGACTGGTGGGCGAACGCGGTGACGAGGACCGTGTGCGCCAGGATGACGATGCTCGGCGTACCGTTGAGCAGCAGCGGGGGCCGGCTGAACGCGACGAGCACGGCCAGGCCCACGACCACCGACGGCACCGCGACGGGCAGCATGAACAGCGCGTCCACGATCCGCTGGGCGGCCCGCCGGCGCAGGGCGGCGGCGGCGAGTGCCGCCCAGGTGCCGAGGGCGAGGGCGAGCACGCTGGCGGTGACGGCGGTGACGAGGCTGGTGGTCAGCGCCTGGAGGGACTCGCCGCGGACGGCGGCGGCGTAGTGTCCGGTGGTGGGGGAGGAGGGGAAGGCCCCGGACCACTGTCCGGCGAAGGAGGCCGCGGCCACCACGAGCAGGGGCAGGGCGAAGAGGGGCAGGAAGAGGACGAGGAAGAGGGCCCAGGCGGCCCACCGGCCCGCTCGGCTATGCACCAGCACGCTTGCTCACCACCCGGTAGAGGCCGAACAGGCCGACGGAGATCGCGACGTTGACGACGGCCACCACGCAGGCGGCCGGGTAGTCCGACTCGAGGATGGCCTTGCCGTAGACGAGCATCGGGAGCGTGGTGACGCCCTTGGCGCCGGTAAAGAGCACGATCCCGAACTCGTTCAGGCCCATCACGAGGACGAGGCCGCCGCCGGCCGCCAGCGCCGGGAGGGCCTCCGGGAGGACCACCCGCCGGACGATCCGGGCGGGTCGGGCGCCCAGGCTGGACGCCACCTCCATCTGCACGGTGTCGAGCTGTGAGAAGGCGGCGAGCAGGGGACGCATCACGAAGGGCGTGAAGTACGTGATCTCGGCGAGCAGGACGCCCCAGGGCGTCGCGAGGAACCGGAACGGTCCCCCGGCGGCGCCGGTGAGGTCGGTCCACAGGCCGTTGGCCATGCCGACGGTCCCGTAGACGAAGAGCAGGGCGAGGGTGACGAGGAAGGAGGGGAAGGAGAGGAAGACATCGATGAACCTGGCCAGGGCCCTGGCCCCGGGGAAGGGGACGAAGGCGATGACCAGCGCGAGCGCGAAGCCGAGGAGGAGGGAGCCGGCGGTCGCCCCGAGCGCGAGCCAGACGGTGGTGCCGAGGGCCTCGTGGAAGGCGGCGGAGGTGAAGACGTCGGCGTACGCGCCGAAGACTCCGTCGCCGCCCTCGGGGGTGAGGGACTGCTGCACGACGAGGGCGAGCGGATAGAGGAAGGCCACCCCGAGCACGCTCACCGGTACCAGCGCCCACAGCCACGCGGGCACCCGCCGCCCCTCCCCGGCGGTGCCGGGTCCGACGGGGGCCCCGGCGGTAAGGCGGGCGGGGGCGGGTGCTTCGGACAGCTCAGTCATCACCCACCTCCGCCGACAGCAGGACCGCGTCGCGCGGTTCGAAGTGGAGCGTGACCTCCGTGCCGGGGCCCGGCACCTGCCGCAGCTCCGGCACGTCCGCTTTGACCCGGTGCCCGCCGACGTCGACGTACAGGCGGTGCGTCGAGCCGCGCCACTGCACCTCCGCCACCTTTCCGCGCAGCGCGTTCGGCCCGTCGCCCAGGCCCAGTAGGTGCGGCCGCACGCACAGCGTCGCGCGCGCCCCTGGCGCGGCCGGCCCCGTGTCCACGGCGAGTGCCAGGCCCTCCAGGACGACGCCGCCCCGGCCCACCGTGACCGGCAGGAGGTTCGCGTTGCCGACGAACGAGGCCGTGAACCGCGTCCGCGGCGTGCGGTACAGCTCCTGCGGGGTTCCGCAGTCCTGCAGCCGGGCCCGGTCCATGACGGCGATCCGGTCGGCCAGGGTCAGCGCCTCCACCTGGTCGTGGGTGACGTACAGGAGGGAGACGTCGGGCAGCTCGCGGTGCAGGCGGGCCAGTTCGGCCAGCATCCCGGAGCGCAGCTGCGCGTCGAGCGCCGACAGCGGCTCGTCCAGCAGCAGCACGTCGGGCCGGATCGCGAGCGCCCGGGCGATGGCCACGCGCTGCTGCTGCCCGCCGGACAGCTCGCGCGGGTAGCGCTGCGCGTACCCGCCCATCCCCGTCATCTCCAGGGCCTCGGCCACGCGCGCCGGAATCCCGGACTTCGGCACGGACTTGCGGGCTCTGAGGCCGAAGGCCACGTTCTCGGCGACCCGCATGTGCGGGAAGAGGGCGTACTGCTGCACCACCATGCCGACGCCGCGCCGGTGGGGCGGCAGCCGGGTGACGTCGCGGCCGCCGATCAGGACCCGGCCCGAGGCCGGCCGGACGAAGCCGGCGACCGCGCGCAGTGCCGTGGTCTTACCGGATCCGGAGGGTCCGAGCAAGGCCATGACCTCGCCCGGCTCGACGGCCAGGTCGAGGGAGTCCAGGACGGTCTGACCACCGTATGCGACCGAGACGGATTCGAAACGGATGCCGCTCACCAGGACCGCTCCAGCAGCTCGGGAAGCTCCTCGACCGAAGCGAGGACGTGCGTGGCACCGGCCGCCGTGAGCCGGGCGCGGTCGTGCGCGCCGGTCAGGACGCCGGCCACGGTCCCCGCCCCGGCCCGGACCCCGCACAGCACGTCGTACGCGGTGTCGCCGACGACGGCCACGCGGCGTACGTCGTCCACGGCGCCGGTCCGTAGGACGGCGGTCAGGACCATGTCCGGGTACGGGCGGCCCCGGCCGCCGGCGTCGGCGGGGCAGAGGGTGAGGTCGGCCAGGCCCCGCCAGCCGAGTGCGTCGAGGATGGCGTCCTGGGTGACGCGGGCGAAACCCGTCGTGAGGACGACGGTCCGGCCGGCGGCGCGCATCGCCTCGATGGCTTCGCGGGCGCCGGGCAGCGGCCCGACGAGCCCGCCGTCGACCAGTTCGGCGTACGCCGCCTCGAAGGCGGAATTGGCGCGCCGAGCCGCCTCCTCGGTGCCGAAGAGGTGGCGGAAGACGGAGATCTTCGACTCGCCCATGGTGTCGCGGACGTACTGGAGTCGCTCGGCACGGCCGCCGGATCCGGGCTCGACACCCAGGTGTTCGGTGGCCCGCTCGAAGGCGCGCTCGACGAGGCCGCCGTCGGCAACGGTCGTGCCGGCCATGTCCAGCACGACCAGCTTGGTGGTGCCGTGGTTGTTGTCCTTGCCCATGCGGCTCACCAGCCCAGTTCGTTCGCGGTCGTTTCGGCGATGGCCGGCGAGCAGGTCATGCCGCGCCCGCCGGGCCCGGTGACGAGCCAGATGCCTTCGCGCAGCTGCTGCCGGTGGACGACCCGGCCCGGATCGGTGCACTGCGCGTACACGCCCGCCCAGCGGCGCCGGATCTTCGGCAGCGGACGGCCGAGCAGGGCCTGCACGACCTCGGTGAGGTGGTCGTAGGGGTCCTCCGGGGTGTCGAAGGCGAAGGGGTGCTCGTACTCGTGGGTGTCGCCGATGGTCAGGCCGCCGTCCCGGCGCTGCACCATGAGCAGCTGCATCCTGTGCGCGGCGGCGGTCTCGGTCTGCGGCTGCCCGGTGTTGAGGGCGTCAAGCGCGGGCGAGGCGTAGGCCGGGTAGTAGCGGAAGCTGTCCGCGTCGGCGACGGACGTGGTCAGCGGCTCGCCGAGCGGGTCGGTCTGCATCATCTGGAGGCGGACGCGGCGCACCGGCAGGTCGGGCCCGGCCAGTTCGCGGATGAGGCCGGACAGCCAGGCGCCGGTGGCGAGGACGACGCAGTCGCCGCTGTGCACCTCCCCGTGGTCATCGCGCACGGAGTGCCCGCCGACTGCCTCGCGCACCTCGCGGCCGGGGAGGAAGGTGTAGCGGCCGGAGGCGGCCAGGGCCTCGCGCAGGGCGAGCTGGGCGGTGCGCGGTTCCACGGCGGCGTCCCGCGCGCACCACAGGGCCGCTTCGAAGGCGCCGCGCAGGGCGGGGTTGATGCTGCGAGCCTCGGCGGCGCTCACCAGCCGGTGGCCGCGGGCTGCGGCGTCCGCCCGGCCGGCGGCCGCCTCGGCGACGGCGTACTCGTACCCGGTGCGCACCGGGGTCAGTGAGCCGTTGGCCCGGAAGCCCAGTCCCGGCACCTCCTTCCCGATCCGCTCCCACAGCTCACGGGCGCGCAGGGCCGTCTCCAGCTCCGCCCCGCCGGCCCGTCCGCTGACCCAGATCTGGCCGAAATTGCGCAGGGAAGCGCCCCGCGCCTCCGCCTCGCGCTCGATCTGGACGACCTCGTGGCCGCGTTCGACTGCTTGCCAGGCGTGCATGGTGCCGACCACGCCGCCTCCGACGACTATGACTCTCACGTCCGCCACGGTGGTCGCGGGGCGTGGCCCGCAAGGGGCCGCGCGGCTTCCGAAGGGTGAACAGCCCCCGACGTTTGGACCAGACCCGTTATCTTTCCGTGACCAACCCCCGCCTGATAGGTCCCGAACCGGCGGGGAACGGCGCCTGCTAGGGCCGCAGACGGGTCAGGTGGGTCGTGAAACTGAACCGGTCACCACGGTAGAGCGAACGCACGCGCTCCAGCGGGCGGCCGTCCTGGTCCCGCGAGAAGCGGTGGATCAGCAGCATGGGGAGGGCGGGTGGAGTCCCGATCAGCAGGGCCTCCCGCGGCGTGGCGAGTACCGTCTCCAACTTCTCGTCGGCGTCGCCGAAGGCGATCCCCAGCTGCTCCCGCAGGTACTGGTAGAAGGACGAGTCCGGCTGGAAATCGACGTCGAGGCGCGGCGCCCGGGCCACCCGGACGTAGGTGCTCTCCAGGCCCACCCGCTCGTCGTCGGCCAGCAGTACGCGCTCCAGGTGCCACACGGGCTCCCCGACCTCGGCGCCGACGGCCGCGACCAACTCGGCCGGACACGGGAAGCGTTCGAGTCCGATGAGGTTGCGTCCGGGCCGCCGCCCCTGCCGGCGCACCCCCTCCGTGTAGCTCGCCAGCGACAGCGGCTGCTCCAGTTTGGGCCCCGCCACCGCGGTGCCCCGGCCGGACCGGCGCAGCCTGCCCTCGAGCAGGAGCTCGCGCAGGGCCTGGCGCACGGTCTCGCGGGAGACCTCGTAGCGCTCGGCGAGATCGCGCTCGGTGGGCAGCAGCCCGCCCTCGCCCAACTCCGTGACCAGTTCGGAGATCCGGGCCTTGACGGCGTAGTACTTGGGGACGCGACCGTGCTCCGGGATGCCGGAGCGGACGGGCGAGCCGGGGCGGTGTCGGTTGGGTTCTTCCACGTCGGGGACTGTACGGCCTCCGGATGACGCGACCCGAAACCCGGAACCCGCCCTCCGGCCGCTCCCCGGACGGAGCCCGGCGGGGTCGCCGCCGGCGTGCGCCGTCCACCGGGCCGTACGCGCCCCGCCCGGCCGGTGACCTGACTGGCACGTGCTATCGGCAAGCCGTACGGGTCCCCGCAAATCGGTGCAGAAACACTGCGACTTTCCCGGCGGGAGGCCGTGGAGCAGCCTGGACTCCTCGGGGCCGGTATGCAGCCATCCGCGGGAGAACCCATGAGACTGCGTGACGAACTTCCAGTCGATCACCCCCTGAACAGGGTCTACAGGATCGGCGCCGCCCTGTGCGGCCTCTTGCTCCTCCTCTTCGGCTGCCTCGGCTTCGCCGACAGCCTCTCCTCCTTCGACACCGACGGGCAGCGGATCGCCGGCCTGTCCACGAACGGAATGCTCAGCACCATCTCGGTCGTCTTCGGACTGCTCCTGGTCATCGCCGCCCTGATCGGGGGAAACGTCGCCTCGTCCGTCAACATCGCGGTCGGCGTGCTGTTCGTGGGGAGCGGGTTCCTGCACCTGTTCCTCATCGGCCGCCCCGGCAACGTCCTCGACTTCGGCCTCTCCAACGTCGTCTTCAGCTTCCTCATGGGCCTGCTGATCATGACGTTCGGCATGTACGGACGCGTCAGCGGCGGTCTGCCGCACGACAACCCGTACTGGCGGCGCCGCCACCCCGACCGCGCCGCCCGCGAAACGGCGGGGCGCCCCCGGGTCGGGCCCGGCCCGGCGGCCGCTCGGCCCGCCCAGCTGCCGAGGAGGTGACGTGCCCGGCGAAGGCGTCAGGGTGCTGGTGGTCGGCGCCACCGGCGAAGTCGGCACCCTGGCCGTTCGGGGACTGCGCAGCAGGCACTGCCGGCCCGCCCTGGCCGGACGCGATCACCGGCGCCTTGCGGACCTGGCCGGCGCCACCAGCAGCCCGGCCCGCAGCATCGACGCCTACGACCTGCAAGGCCGCTCCGATCTGGCTCGCTGGGCGGCCGGAGCCGTCGGCGGCTTGGACGGCGTCCTGGTGACCGTCGGCGTCGCCGGCTTTCGGCCCCGCCGCCCACGTGTCGAACGCCACCGCCGAGCACCTGCTGACCGTGAACGCCCTCTGCCCGACGGCCGTCCTGCGGGGCGCCGTCCCCGTCGTCGGCGACGGCGACTTCCTCGCCGTGGGGACCGGGTCGATCGTCGCGGCCCCCCTGACCGGTACGGCCGACTACGCGGCGTCGAAAGCCGCGCTCGCCTGCTGGCCGGGCGTCCTGGCCCCGCGAGGTCCCCCGCCCCTGCGCCGGGCCGCAGATCCTGCCGCTGCGGTAACGGCGCTGCTCGACCCCGCGAGATCCGCGACGCCGCTGCTGGCAAGGCCTTGACCTCTGGCGCCCGCTCTCGCGGCGCCGCCGGTGCTGGTGGCGTGCATGCCGCAGGAGCAGCACACCCTGCCGTTGGAGGCGCTGGTGGCAGGACTGGTCGAACGGGGACTGCCGACGCGCATGCTCGGCGCGTCCGTGCCCGCGGAGGCGCTGCACGCGGCCGTGCGACGCTCGGGCCCGGCCGTCGTGGTGCTGTGGTCGCACTGCCGATCCACCGCGGACGCCGCCCTGGCCGGACGCGTCGCGGAGACCGGCTTCGGTCCGAGGGGAGCCCGTACGGCGCCCCTCGTCCTCCTCGCGGGGCCCGGCTGGCCGGCGCACCGCACGCCACCGCCCGCGGTGCGTCCCTCGGGACTGCGCGAGGCCCTGTACGCGATCTCCCGCCTGTACCGGCACTCCGCCACGCGGCCCTGAGCAGGTAGGGCGGCAGCGCCCGAACGACCGCGCTCAGCGGGCCGGGGAGGCCAGGACGAGGTACAGGCCGTCCGGATAGCACCAGGCCCACTGCGCCCGACGGCCGTAGGACTGCGCGATGGGGTGCGAGGACGCCTCGGCGTGGGCGTGCGCGTGCCGCCCCGGCGAGCTGTCGCAGCAGCCGACGTGGCCGCACGCGAGGCAGCGCAGGAGGCTGATGTGCGGGGCGCCGGCCGGGCAGTCCTCGCACCCATTGCGCGCGTGGCGGACGGGGCGGAGGACCGCCTGGCCGAGGTGGGCGCAGACGGCCTCCTCCACCCGTCCCCCGTCAGGGGCTGGGGTCCAGATCGCTGTTTCCGGCTCCTGTCTCATGGCGTCTCCTGCCGCCGTGCCTCCACTTCCCTATCCGTCCGGGCCCGGCCCGCGGATGCGCTTGCCGGTGCCGTCCGCCCCGATGCCGGAAGCCGTGGCGCCGCCCCCCGCCCGCCCCGCGGGCGCGCCCGCGGGGGGGCCCG
>NZ_JBHWJJ010000214.1:0-8802 GCF_042732005.1 Streptomyces sp. NPDC059851
AGGAGGGGGTCGGTGCCCCCGAAGGCGGCCCCCGCGCCGCGGGACATTCTGGACGCCCGGTCGGGGTCGTCGGGGGGGTTCGGGCCCCACTGCCGTTCCCGCCCCCGGGCGGCACGACCGCCGCCCGGGGACACCAGGAGGAGAGCAGACGTGCCCGAGGGGCATACGATCCACCGCCTCGCCCAGGACCACACCGAACGGTTCGCCGCCCGCCCCGTCCGGGTGAGCAGCCCGCAGGGCCGGTTCGCCGAGAGTGCAGCGTTGCTCAACGGGCGCGAGCTGGAGGGCGCCGAGGCCCACGGCAAGCACCTGTTCCTGGAACTCGGCGACGCCTGGATCCACATCCACCTCGGCCTCTTCGGCAAGCTCGGCTTCGGGCCCGCCCCGGCCCCGCCGGCCGCGGACACGGTCCGCCTGCGGCTACTGAACGAGGAGCACTACGCCGATCTGCGCGGCCCCACCGCCTGCGCCCTGATCGACGTCGGCGGCAAGAAAGCGATACACGACCGGCTCGGCCCCGACCCGCTGCGGCCGCAGGACGATCCCGACCGCGCGTGGAAGCGGATCTCGCGCTCCCGCACCACCATCGCCGCACTGCTCATGGACCAGAAGGTCGTCGCGGGCATCGGCAACGTCTACCGCGCCGAGGTCCTCTTCCGGCACGGCATCGACCCCTACCGCCTGGGCAAGGACATCACCCGCACGGAATGGGACGCGATGTGGGCGGACCTGACCGTGCTGATGCGCGAGGGAGTGCGCAAGAACCGCATCGACACCGTCCGGGACGAGCACCTGCCCGAGGCCATGGGGCGCCCGCCGCGCGTGGACGACCACGGCGGCGAGGTGTACGTCTACCGGCGCGCCCACCTGCCCTGCCACATCTGCGGGGGCGAGATCCGCACCGCCGACCTCGCCTCCCGCAACCTCTTCTGGTGCCCGGGCTGCCAGACCCGCTGAGCCGGGGAGACCGCCGGGTCCCGGATTCCGCCGGGGTCCCGGTCCGCCGGATCGTGGATTCCGCCGGGGTCCCGGTCCGCCGGATCGTGGATTCCGCCGGGGTCCCGGTCCGCCGGGTCCCGGATCCCGCTGGGCCCGCCGCCGGGACCCGGGCAGCCCCGCCCCGTCAGAAGCCGTGCGGTAGCCAGGGGGCCACGTCACCGGCGAACGCCCGTGACGCCGCCGCCAGCGTGCCCGGACGTAGCTCGCGCACCAGGCCGGCCCCCGCCAACGAGGTCAGTGCGACCCCGCCCAGGTAGGCCGCGCCCAGCTCCCGGGCCGTGAGCGCCAGGTCCGCCGGATCCTCGGTCCGGACGCAGGACACGGCACCGCCCGGGCCGGCGGAGACCAGTCGCCACCGCCCCGCGTTCCACGGGCAGAACGCGTCCTCCACGTCCAACACCACGTCCAGCGCGGCCCCGTACCCGCGGGCCCGGAGGGCCGCGGGCAGGTCCACCAGGCGGACGTGCAGCGAGTCGGCCGTGCTCGGCCGTGCCCTGCGTGCGTCCCGGAGCAGGTGCAGCACCGGGTCGTCCACCGGCCGCCGACCGGCCCGCAGGGTCGAGGTCAGGTCGATGCCGAACAGATAGCGCCACAGCGCGGCCGCCGCCGCCGGGTCCAGCGCGTCCAGGGCGCGCACCGTGACCGTGCCGCGCGCCCCGGCGGCGTCCCAGTCCGGCTTGACCCGGTAGCGCGCGTACCCGACCACCTCACCGTCCGGTCGCTCCGCGACCACGCACATCAGCCGGGACGCGCCCTCCCGGTCCGCCTCGGGGTCCAGCAGCGGCAGTCGCTCCCAGCCCGGCTGCCGCGCCGGCATGCCGGGCCGCCGGGCGACCAGCTCCGCGTACACCCGCTCGCAGTCGCCCAGCGCCTTGGCCGGATCCACGATGCGCAGCCGCAGGGCGTCCGTGTCGGGCGGCACGGACAGGCCCGCTCGGTCGGTGTCGATGTCCAGCGACAGCTCGTGCGCCGCGATGCCGTAGCCGAAGCGCCCGTAGATCGCCGGCTCCGACGCCGTCAGTACGGCCAGCGGCTCACCCCCGGCGCGGACGTCGTCCAGCTGGCGGCGCATCAGGGAGGTGAGGATCCCCCGGCGGCGGTGGGTCGGCGCGACGCCCACCATCGTGACCCCCGCGGCCGGTACCGGTGCGCCCCCCGGCACCGACAGGCGGAAGCTGAACGCCGAGGCCGAGCCGACGCACGTCTGGCCGTCCCAGACGGCCAGCGACCGTTCGACCTCCGTCAGCGATCTGAAGAGCTCCCGCGTCTCTGAGGAATCGAGCACACCCCCGAACGCCAGTTCCAGGTGGTCGTACAGGGCATCCCACTCATCAGCCTGCAATACGCGCATCTCAAGGACCATAAGGTCATCCTTACCAGGGCAATCCGCCCCGGGCGACGGGATTTCGGACGACCTCGGCCCTGGCGGGACCCCGCCGGTCCGGGGGTCCCCCTGCGCGCGCACGGCCAGGATCGATAGGGTCCCGAAGGACATGGCCGGAGCACGTGTGGAGACGCTCATGGCCCGGGCACGCCTGACCTGGCACCGGGCCCGCACCGCCCTGCGCAAATCCGCCGTCGACTACTTCCGCGGCGACGCCTCCGACTGGCTCGCCCTGGCCGGACTCCTCGCCACCGTCCCCGCCATCGCCTGCGGCACGCTCATGCTGCCGGTGTGGTTCTCGCCCGCCGCGCTCGTCCTGCCCATCGTCGCGGGCGGCCTGCTGCTGCGCCCCGCGAGCCTCCTCGCCCTGTACGCGGCCTCCGCGACCGCACTGATCGTCGAGGCCCTGGTCCTCGGCCCCTACACCGAGGGACCGGCCCGGGTCACCCCCGGCACGGTCCTGGTCGTCGCCGCCTGCGGATTCTTCGGACTCGTCATCGCCCAGTTCCGCAGCCGCGTCGGCGTGCCCTGGCGGCGCGGCGGCACCATGCTCTTCGACCTGCGCGAACGCATCCGCGTCCAGAGCCAGCTGCCCGCACTGCCGCGCGGCTGGCACCGCGAGATGGCCCTGCGGCCCGCCGGTGGCCAATCCTTCTCCGGCGACTTCGTGGTCGCCGCCCGGACCCACGGCGGCCGGACCCTGGAGGTCGTCCTCACCGACGTCTCCGGCAAGGGCATGGAGGCCGGATCCCGCGCCCTGCTGCTGTCCGGCGCCTTCGGAGGCCTGCTCGGTGCACTGGCCCCGCACGGCTTCCTGCCCGCCGCCAACGGCTACCTCCTCCGACAGGACTGGGACGAGGGCTTCGCCACCTCCGTCCACCTCGTCCTCGACCTGGAGACCGGCGACTACGAACTCCTCTCCGCCGGCCACCTGCCCGCCCTGCAGCTCTGCGCGGGCACCGGCCGCTGGCAGGAGAAGTCGGGCGAGGGCCCGCTGCTCGGCGTCTACGACGGCGCCGAGTTCGAGCCCGCCCGCGGCAACCTCCGCCGCGGCGACGTGCTGATGCTCTTCACGGACGGCCTGGTGGAGACCGCCGACCGCGACATCAGCGAGGGCATCGACCGGCTCACCGGCGAGGCCGACCGCTATGTCGCGGCCGGCTGGGAAGGCGCCGCCTGGCACCTGATCGAGAAGGTCGCCAAGGATGTCAACGACGACCGCGCCCTGCTGATCATCCGCCGCTCGCCCTGAGAGCGCCGTCTGCCGCTTGCCCTGAGAATGCCGTGTGCCGTGTGCCGTGTGCCGTGTGCCGTGTGCCGGCGTGCGTCCCCGCCGCGTGGCCGTGGTGGGGTTTTCCCCACCGCCGATCCGCCGGGCCGCGCCATGGCCCCCGCCCCTGCCCCGTCCGTAGCGTCGAGCACACCATCGACGGATCGACCACGGCACGGAAACGGCCACGGCCGGAGCACCGGCCGCAGCGGAGGGGGACACCATGGGGTTCCGGCACAGCAGGCGGCAGCGCGAGGACGAGCAGGCCGCGCACGACAGCGCGGCCGCCGTCGAACTGCGCGGCGTACGCCGCGAGTACGGGCGCGGCGCCGCCGCCGTCCACGCCCTGCGCGGCATCGACCTCAGCCTGCCCCGCGGCAGCTTCACCGCCGTGATGGGTCCGTCCGGCTCCGGCAAGTCCACCTTCCTGCAGTGCGCGGCCGGACTCGACCTGCCCACCGCCGGATCCGTCCGCCTCGGCGGCACCGAGATCACCGGCATGAACGAGAACGAGCTCACCGAACTCCGCCGCACCCGCCTCGGCTTCGTCTTCCAGGCCTTCAACCTGCTGCCCTCCCTCACCGTCGAGCAGAACGTGCTGCTCCCGATGCGGCTGGCCGGCGTCGGAACGTCGCGGCAGGACCGCGCCCGGGCCGCCGACCTGCTCGCCCGCGTCGGCCTCGAAGGCAAGGGGCGCCGCCGCCCGGCCGAGCTCTCCGGAGGCCAGCAGCAGCGCGTCGCCATCGCCCGGGCCCTGGTCACCCGCCCCGACGTGGTCTTCGCGGACGAGCCCACCGGCGCCCTGGACACCACCACCGCAGCCGAGGTCCTCGGACTGCTCCGGGCCGCCGTCGACTCCCTGCGCGCCACCGTCGTCATGGTCACCCATGACCCGGCCGCCGCCGCCCACGCCGACCAGGTGCTCTTCCTCGCCGACGGGCTGATCGCCGACCGGCTGCCGCGCAGCTCCGCCGCCACCGTCGCCGCCCGCATGACCGCGCTGACCGCCCCGGCGTACACGGGAGCGGCCGCCTGATGCTCCACCGCTCCAACGGCCTGGCACGCGCGGCGGTCCGATTCCGTCCCGCCGCCTTCGCCGGCACCTTCCTCGCCCTGCTCATGACCGTCGCCGTCGTCAGCGCCTGCGGGATCCTGCTGGAGACCGGTATACGGGCCTCCGCGCAGCCCGGCCGGTACGCGGCGGCCCCCGTCGTGGTCGCCGCCGACCAGCAGGCCCGCCTGAGGGTGGGCAGCGGCGAGGGCGCGTACGAGTTCACCGCCCGGATCCCGGACCGGGCCCGCGTCGACGCCACCCTGTTGGAGCGGCTCGCCCCGCTCGGGCGGGTCGTGCCCGACGTGGTCTTCCCCGTGCGTGCCGTGTCCCCCGGCGGTACCGGGGGACACGGGCCCGCGGTCGAGGCGTCCGGGTGGGGCTCCTCCGCGTTCACCCGGACGCAGCTCAGCGCGGGCCGGGCTCCGCAGGCGCCGGGTGAGGTCGTCACCGGCACCGACCTCACCGGCACCGACCTCACCGGCCGCGGCGTGGCGTCTTCCGGTCCGGCGTCTTCCGGTCCGGCGTCTTCCGGTCCGGCGTCTTCCGGTCCTGCGCCTTCCGAGCCCGGCCCGGCCCCGGCCGGAGCCGCGGAGCGGCTCGTGCTCGACACCCCCGTGGGAAAGCGGGAGTTCCGCGTCGTCGGGCGCGCCGAAGGCACCGGCGTCTGGTTCTCCGACGCCGAGGCCCGCACCCTGTCCGGACACCCCGACGCGCTCGACGCCGTCGTCCTCCTCGCCCCCGGCGCCCCCGAGGCCCTCGCCGCCAAGGCCCGTACCGCCCTCGACGGTCACGCCCGCGTGCTCACCGGCCCCGACCGCGCCATGGACCCGCACCTCGACGACGCCAAGGCGCTGCTGGCCGGCCTCGGCGGCTCCTTCGGGGGAGTCGCCACCCTCGTCGCCGTCTTCACCGCCGCCGGGACCGTGGCGCTCTCCGTCAGCCAGCGCTCCCGCGAGTTCGCCCTGCTCCGCGCCATCGGAGCCACCCCGCGCCAGATCCGCCGCACGGTCGCCACCGAAGCGCTGCTCGTCGCCCCCGCCGCGGGCGTGCTGGGCTGCGTACCCGGCACCGCGCTGGCCGCCTGGTGGTTCGGCCAGCTCAAGGAGAAGGGCGCGGTCCCGGCCGACGTCGACCTCGCCGTCTCCTGGACCGCCATGGCCTCCGCCGTCGCCATCGGCCTCGGCACCGCCCTGCTCGCCGGCTGGGCCGCCGCCCGCCGGCCCGCCCGGATCCGCCCGTCCCGGGCCCTCGCCGAGGCCGCCGTCGAACGCCTCCGACCCGGCTGGATCCGCACCCCGCTCGGCCTCGCCGCCCTGGCCGGCGGCATCGTCTGCGCCGGCCTCGCCGCCACCGCCGGCGGGGAGGGCGCCGCCGACGCCGCACTCGGCGTCGTCATGCTCTTCATGCTCGCCGTGGCCCTGCTCGGCCCGTTCGTCGCCCGCGCCTGCACCGCCGTACTCGGCCTGCCGCTGCGCGCCGCGGGCGCCCCCGGCGAGCTCGCCGCCGCCAACTCCCGCACCCACGCCCGCCGGCTCGCCTCCGCGATCACCCCGATCGTGCTCGCCATGGCCTTCTCCTCGACGCTGGTGTTCCTGCACACCAGCGAGGAGCGGGCCACCCTGCAACAGCAGGAGGCCGGACTGCTCGCCGACCACGTGGTCCCCGACCCCGCCCCGGATGCTGCCGGCGGCCTCCGCGTCACCCGCACCGCCGTCCTCGCGGAGGCCGGCTCCGGCGAGGACCGCCGGCTGGAGACCGCGTCCGCCCTGGGCGTCTCCGGAAACCCGGCCGCCGTGCTCGACCTCGGCGTACGCGAGGGAAGCCTCGACCGGCTCGCCCCGGGCACCGTCGCGGTGGACCGCACGCTCGCCGCCTCGGCCCGCGTCTCCGTCGGCGACCGCATCACGCTGCGCCTGCCCGACGGGACCCCGGCCCGTCCCGAGGTCGTCGCCGTCTACACCCGCGGCCTCGGCCTCGGCCAGGTCACCCTCCCCGAGGCCGACCTGGCCGGCCGCACCACGACCGGGCGGCCGACCGAGCTCCTGGTCCGAGGCCCGGCCCCCACCGACGCCGGCCCGGCCGTCCCCGCGGCACAGTGGACCGCGCAGCAGAGCACCGACCGCGCGCTGAACGCCTGGGCCAACAGCGTCATGGCGGCCGTCCTCGGCGGCTTCGCGGCCATCGCCGCCGCCAACACCCTGGTGATGACCGTCCTCGACCGCCGGCGGGAGCTGCGGATGCTGCGCCTCGTCGGCTCCACCCGCCACCAGGTGCTCCGCATGGTCCGCTGGGAGGGCCTGCTGATCGGCGCCGCGGGCACCGCCCTCGGCACCGCCATCGCCCTGGCCACCCTGAACCCGCTGGCCAGGGCCGTCACCGGGGCGCCCCCGCACATCCCGCCCGCCCTGTACGCCTCCTTCGCGGCGGCCGCACTGGGGCTCGGCCTGGCCGGCACGGCCCTCCCGGCCCGCTGGGCCCTGCGGCCCGACCGACACTGAGCCCCGGCCTGCCCCGGCCCGGCCTGCCCCGGCCTGGCACGGCCCGGGCGGCGTGGTGCGCCGGGCCGTCGTCAGTCGAACCGGACGTGCCGGACACCCACCAGTGCGCGCCGCAGCCGCCCACGCAGCGGACCGCCGGTGTCCGGCGCCATCCGCAGCCCGCTCAGGGCCGCGATCCGGGCGGCGACCCGTTCCACGCCCAGCTGGTCGGTGACCAGGTGGTCGGCGAACTCGGGCCCGCGCAACGCCGCCAGGCACCCGTCCAGCCGCGCCACCCCGAAGCCCTCCCGCTTCAGCCCCGGCAGCAGGCCGCGCCCGCTCAGCCGGCGCAGTACGGTGCTGCGCTCGGCCAGCAGCGCGAAGTGCCGTACGTCGTGGCCCGCTCCGCGCAGCCGGCCCACCGTCTCGTCGAAGTACCGGGGCTCGGTGACCGTCATCGGCACCAGCAGCGGCCCCGGATGCCGCCGCGCGGCCAGGTCCAGCACCTCGAACACCCCCTGGCGCCAGGCCGGCAGGTCCTGGAAGTCCCCGCGCAGCCCGGCCGGCAGCATCCGGTGCAGGCCGAAGCCGACGTGCTCGGGGTCGCACACGGCGCTGCCGGGCAGCCGCCGGTGCAGCTCGTACGCGGTCTGCGTCTTGCCGACCCCGAAGGGCCCGTTCAGCCAGACGATCACCGGGAGTTCTCCGCCCAGACGCTGATGCCGAGCCTGCCGGTGTTGCCGAGGTCCACCGAGTCCCTGAGCTCCACCGTCACCGTGGGCGCACCCGGCTTGGGCGTCACCTCCACCGCCCATCCCTCCGCGGCGGGCACGCTCGGGTCGGTCACCAGGTTGCGCCACAGCATCCCGAACGACGCCGTTCCCCCCGGCTGCAGGCTCACCCGCTCGGCGGGCCTGTCCATGCTCGGCACGCCGCCGGCGATGTCGCCCGAACCGTGCAGGACCTCCACCTCGATCGGCGTGCGCTTCCTGTCCAGCAGCCTGATCTGCGGATGGCCTTCGAGCTCGTACGGTCCGGTGGAACAGTTGACCAGCTCGACGGCGAGGATGCGTACGCCCATCGCCGAGTCCCCGCCCCGCTGGCGCACCCGCACCCCGCCCGCCGGACACGTCTCCCCGGAAGACGCCGGCGCCGCCGCCGGGGGCCGTCCGTCCGCGGAAGGTCCGCCCGGGGGTGCCGGCCGCGGCTTGGCCGGCCGTACCGCTGAGGTGGGCCCCGGGGCGAGCGCCGGGGCGGGCGGTGTGCTGCACCCCGCCAGCACCGCCACGGCCACGGCGGCCCCAACCGCCCTTGCTGTCGCACGTATCGGGTCCATCGGCCGACCGTACGACAGTTCGCGGTCCCGCCCGGTCCCTGGGCCCACCGGCGTGGCCACCGGAGCCGCGTCGGTGGCGGGCCGAGCCGGTGCCGGGCCGTGCCGGTGGCGGCGGTGCCGGTGGCGGGCGGTGCCGGAGCCGGCCGGTGCCGGGCCGCTGGCCGCGGGGCCGGGCCCCCGCCCCCCGAGGGCGGGGCGCGGGGCGCCCCCCCCCCCCCCCCCGCCCAGGCGGGGACGCCCCCCCGGGGAGTTATAAAAAAAACAGCAGCCACACAGCCCGCC
>NZ_JBHWJJ010000215.1:0-8772 GCF_042732005.1 Streptomyces sp. NPDC059851
CGCGGCCGGTGCCGGGGATCCGCACCGCCCGCCCCGGCGGGGCGCCCAGCGGGCCGTACAGCGGGCGCCCAGCGGGCCGTGCGGGGCGCGGCCGCGCCCCGCACGGCAACGGAGGCGGGGGAGCCGGCCGTCCGCAGGGACCGAGGAGGGCGGCGCAGGTCTCGGGGCTACAGGATTTTTGTCCCGAAACGGTGCCGTAGAGGTCCTGGACCGGTGACAAGCCGCACAGGACAAATCGGACGTCCTACCATCTTTCGTAGATCGAATACCCGATTTGCCGCCCATGTTCCGCAGGAAGGGGCGGTCAAGCAGGTGCGCCACACCGCCCTTCCTTACGAGTCGTGGTAGTAATCGGGAGGTTTGGGGATGTCGCGGGACGCGGGTTACCAAGGTTGGGCAAGCCCGGCACATCGCCGCTCGCGGTGCCGGGTTGCTCAATGCCTGACTGCCCCCGTCCCCGGCCCCGGAGGTCTCCTTCATGTCCGCGAAGCGCATCAGCACCCGTCGTACCCGCCTCGCCATCGGCGCCACCGCTCTCGGCGCCACCCTGGCCCTCGGGGCCGGCGCCACTGCCGCCTTCGCCCAGACCCCCGCCGCCCTGCCCGCCGCGCAGACGTCCACCTCGGCCGCCTCGGCCAAGGCCGGCGCCTGGCAGAAGCCGCTCGCCACCTACACGCTGTCCGCGACGTACGGCAAGGGCGGCAACCTCTGGTCCGCCAAGCACTCCGGCCAGGACTTCGCCGTCCCCGTCGGCACCCCGGTCAAGGCCGTCAGCGCCGGCACCGTCGTCAAGGCCGGCCCCAACGGCGGCGGCGACGGCCCTGCGTACGGCAACGCCATCGTGATCAAGCACGGCAACAGCACGTACTCGCAGTACGCGCACCTGTCCAAGCTGCAGGTCAAGATCGGACAGAAGGTCGCCAAGGGCTCCCAGATCGGGCTCTCCGGCAACACCGGCAACTCCACCGGCCCGCACCTGCACTTCGAGATCCGTACCACCCCGAACTACGGCTCGTCCGTGAACCCGGTCGCCTTCCTGCGCGCCGCCGGCGTCACCCTCTGACGCACCCGGAACATCCCGGAGCTCCCCGGAGCACCCCCGGACAGGCAGTAGAACCGGCCCGCTGAGCGGGCCGGTTCTTCGCGTGTCAGACCGGTTCTTCGCGTGTCAGAACAGCAGCCACGCCCCCGTCGGCTTGGTCTTCGCGTCGACCCGGCCGGCCTTGAGGGTGTCGATCTGGGCGGGCGACAGCAGTTCGCCGTAGGTCTGGACGCTGTCCATGGCGCCGCTCCACGCGGCGGTCCACTTGTCCTCGTGGCGGGAGCGGGCCAGCTGGAGCGGGCCCTGGGCCTGGAAGACGCCGGAGACCGCGCTCTCCCCGACCTTCTTGCCGTTGACGTACAGGGCGATCTGCTTGCGCTCGGCGTCGTACGTCGCCGTCAGCTGGGCGAAGGTCTTCTCCATCTTGGCGCTCTCGCCGCTGACGGTGACGGTGGTGGACTCGGCGCCCTGGTCCCCGGTCTGCACGCGGAAGACCCATGCCGCCTTCCCGTTCACCTGGTCCAGGCCCAGCTCGAACGCGAACGACTTCTCGTTGCCCTGGCTGACGGCCATCTGCCGGCCCTTGGCCGAGCGGCTCCAGACCCGGGCCGAGACGGTGAAGCTCTTGGACGTGTCCACGATCCGCTTCTCGGACTCCGCGTACGAGTTCTCGTTGCCCTTGGTGCGGATCTCGTACCGCTTGTCGATGGGGAAGACCCCGGCGTCGGCCCCCATCTTCAGCGGGGCCTTGCCGGCGCGGTCGCGCAGCTGGGTGGGGTCGTCCTTGACGGTCGGGGTGTTGTCGACCGGCGCCTTGCTCTTGGAACCGCTGGGCGAGGGCGAGGCCGAGGCGGATGCGGAGGCCGAGGGGTCGCCGCCCGCGTTGGTGTTGCCGTTGTCGTCCTCCCCGCCCATCAGCAGGAACGTTCCGCCGCCGGCGAGCAGCGCCAGCACGGTCACCCCGCCGCCGATCATCCACAGCCTCTTCTTGCGCCGCTCGGCCGCCGTGCGGTCGGCCATGGCCTCCCAGTCGGGCTGCTCGGACTGCAGCGGCGGGAAGGGTCCTGCCCCCGGGGCGTCCTGGACGGGCAACCCGGCCGGCGGCCACTGGGCGGGCGGGACGGCGGGGTTCTGCTGGAACGGGGCGGGGCCGCCGCCCGGCTGGTACGGGTTCGGGACCCCCGGGCCGGCGGGCTGTCCGGGCGCCGCGGGCTGTCCCGGGCCGGCGGGCTGTCCCGGGGCCGCGGGCTGTCCCGGAGCCGCGGGGCCGGGCGCCGCCGGCGGCCCGGGCACGGTGGGCGGCGGGCCGAAGCCGCCGCCCGGGGCCGGGGCGCCGGCCTGCGGGCCGGCCGGGTAGCCGTAGCCGCCGGGTGCCGGCGGTACCGGCGGGAACCCGTAGCCGTTCCCCGGGGCGGGCTCGGGCTGCGGGGTGCTCGGGGGATTCGTACCGTCGGTCATGCCACGGATGCTAGAACACCGGTCCGTACACGCGAACGACCCGGTCCTCCTCGGCATGCCCCTGCCAGACCCGGCCGTACCGCGCGCTTCAGCCCGGCAGATGGATGATCGGGAAGCTGCCCGTGGCCGTCGGCGCGTGCTCCGGCAGCCACAGCACCGCCACCGCGCCCGCCGCCACCCCCTCGCGGTCCGCGCCGCCCGGCGCGGCCACGTTGCGGAACGTCAACCGGGCGCCCAGCACCCGCGCCTGCCCCTCGGCGATGGTCAGCCCCAGTCCGTGGCCCACCCCGGCCCGGTCCGTGGACCCGGTCCGGAACCGGCTCGGGCCCTCCCGCAGCAGCGCCTCGGGGAAGCCCGGCCCGTGGTCCCGGACCCGGACGACGCGGCCTTCGATGTCGACCTGGACCGGCGGCTGCCCGTACCGGGCGGCGTTCGCCAGCAGGTTGCCCAGGATCCGCTCCAGCCGCCGCGGGTCGGTGCTGACGATCTCGTCCGCGACCACCCGGACCGACGCCTCCGGCATCAGCGCCGCCACCCGGCGGCTGACGAACTCGCCGAGCGCCACGTCCTGCAGCTCGGCCCGCTCCGACGCGCCGTCCAGCCGGGCCACCTCCAGCACGTCCTCGACCAGCGCCCGCATGGCCTGCGCACGGTCGCGGACCAGCTCCGTCGGCCGCCCCGGAGGCAGCAGCTCCGCCGCGGTGAGCAGGCCCGTCACCGGGGTCCGCAGCTCGTGCGCGATGTCCGCGGTCACCCGCCGCTCGGCCTCCAGCCGCTGCTGGAGCGCGTCCGCCATGGCGTCGACGGCCCGCGCGAGGTCGTCGGTCTCGTCGCGTACGACACCGCCGACCGCGTCCCGGACCCGGACGTCCGGATCCCCGTGCGCCACCCGCTGGGCGGCGGCCGCGGCCTTGCGCAGCCGGCTGGAGATCTGCCCGCCGATCAGGACGCCGAGGGCGGCGCCGGCGACCACGGCGGTCAGCGACCCGACCACCAGGGCCCGGTCCAGGTCGCGCACCAGCTTGGCGCTCTCCTTGAAGGTGGTGTGCAGGGAGAGCACCTGTCCGTTCCCCAGCGGTACAGCGGCCCACACCTCGGGCCCCTTGGGGGACTCCTGGATGTAGGTGCCGCGCCGCCCGGACCGGGCCTTCTCCCGCAGTTCGGCGGGGAGGTCGGGGTCGTTGAGCTTCGCGCCCATGGGGGGCTTGCGCCCGGCGTCGGCGTTGCGGGAGATGAACTGCACCCGGTCGAGCTGGACCTCGCGGGCGCTGTCCAGCATCGAGGTGCGGGCACCGCTGTGCACCACCAGGCTCAGCGCGACCACGACGAGCGCGGCGACGGCGGCGATGGCGGTGGCGATCTTCCAGCGGATCCCCGTACGGAAGGTGAAGCGTCTCATCCCTTGAGCTTGTATCCGAAGCCGCGGACCGTTTCGATGCGGTCCTGCCCGATCTTCGTGCGCAGCCGCTGCACGTGGACGTCGACGACGCGGGTGTCACCGCCCCAGTCGTAGTCCCAGACCCGCTCCAGCAGGCGGTCGCGCGAGAGCACGGTGTTCGGCGCGGAGGAGAACTCCAGCAGCAGGCGCATTTCGGTCGGCGTCAGCGCCACCGGGGCGCCGGCCCTGCGCACCTCCATGCCCTCGGTGTCCACTTCCAGGTCGCCGAAGGCCAGCAGGCCGCGCTCGGCCGATCCGTCCTCGCCGCCCGCTCCGGCGCCGTTGGCGCCGCCGGCGTGGCCGAAGCGGCGCAGCACCGCGCGGATCCGGGCGACGAGGACGGCGCCGTCGAAGGGCTTGGTGACGTAGTCGTCGGCGCCCGCCTCCAGGCCCAGGACCACGTCGATGGAGTCGGCGCGCGCCGACAGCATGATCACCGGGACGGTGGACTCGTCACGGATCCGGCGGCACAGGCTCACGCCGTCCATGCCGGGCACCATCACGTCGAGCAGGGCGATGTCGGGCCGGTCGGCGCGGAAGGACTCCAGGCCGGACAGGCCGTCGGGCATGGCCGTGACCGTGAACCCGTCGCGCTCCAGCGCCAGGGTGGTGGCCTCGCGGATGACGTCGTCGTCCTCCACGAACAGGACATGGGTCTCGGCCATGCGCAAGCCTCGCCTCGGTTCCTTCGCTGCGGGTGGGTCAGTTCTTCTGGCTGATCGCCGGCGCGGGCTGGCCCCCGCCGTCGATGTTGCTGTAGTCCGTGTGGACGCGGTCCTGCTCGGTGAACCTCTCGCCGTTCCACCGGTACGTGATCACGTCCTCGCCCGACGGGTAGGCGAGCGTGTCGCTCTTCCCGTACACGGGCTTGGTGACCACCAGGTCGCCCCGGTCGATCTCCGCGTAGACGGGCGGCTGCTCGTCCGAGAACACATTCTCGTACGCCCCGCCCTCGGCCCGGTACACGTAGGAGCCCCGCCCCAGCGCATCCGCGCAGGACAGGACGTTGACCACGATGTCGGTCACGGACCCGCCGGTGATCTTCCCGTAGCTCACGTCCACCGGGTACTCCTGGCCCGTGCAGGGCTTGAGGTCCCGCTTGACCTCCGCGCTGACCCGCGGGTCCGCCTTCAGCAGCGCGATCGGGTCGACCTTCCGCGCCGGCTTCTCCGACGGGGCCGTCCGGCTCGGGGCGGGGCCGGTCGGTGAGGACGGCGCCCCGCTCTTGGCGACGGTTTCGGTGCGGGCGGGCCCGCCGTCGCGCAGCCCGGTCCCGGTCGTGGAGCAACCGGCCGCGAACAGCACAGTGCCGACGAGGACGACCGTCCCCGCCGACATCAATACCAGCGGACTTCTACCGCTCAGGCTTTGGCCATTCAGGCCGCGCACCGCTCACGCCCCTCGTACCGGATGGTGTGGTCCGCGCGGTGGTCACCGCGCTCCAGCGCGCGCATGTCCAGGTCCCGGCTCTCCAGTTCCTGCCGGAGGCGGGCCAGTGCGCGGTGCAGGGTGCTCTTCACGGTACCCGTAGACATGCCGAGTGCGGCAGCCGTCTCTTCCGTGCTCATCTGCTCCCAGTGTCGCAGGACGACGACGCTGCGCTGCTTGGGGGCGAGCACCTTGAGGATGTCCATCAACAGGGCGCGGTCGGCGCGCTGCTCGGTGCCGTCCTCGACGGAGGCGTCCGGCAGCTGCTCGGTGGGGACCTCTTCGAGCTTGCGGGCGCGCCACCACTCCGTACGCGTGTTGATCATGACGCGGCGCAGGTAGGCGTCGGCCAGGGCCTTGTCGGCGATGCCGTCCCAGCGGCCGTAGGTGCGCACCAGGGCGGTCTGCAGGAGGTCCTGGGCGTCGGTGGGGTCGGGAACGAGGCGCCGGGCACTGCGCAGCAGTGCGTCCTGCCGAGTGCGGACGTACTCCTCGAAGCCGAGTACCTCGCCGTGCGCCATCTCTGACCGCCTCCGTTCCGTGCAACCGCTCATCCGCTGCCCAACGACAGACGACGGTACGGAGGCGTTGTCACGAGCCTGTGCGGGCCAGCCTGCGGTGGGCGCACGGACACCCATAGGTTGTGTAACAACGGCTGTGAGCTGGGGTTTCCCCGCAACAAACGGAATGGATCAGTCAGTTTGCGGGGCGGTGCTGGGGCAGCCGGTACATCCCCCCGGCGAGCGGCTCGACCAGCCCGTCGGAGACCAGCCCGTCCAGCGCGCGGGCCCGCTGCACGGGCTCGTTCCACACGGTGTCGAGCACGCTCTGCGGAACCGGCCCCACCGCCTCCCGCAGCACGGCCAGCAGCTTGCCGCGGACCTGACGGTCCGTCCCCGCGTACGTCTGTCCGCGCCGCGGCGGCCCGTCGTGCGCCGGCTTCCCGGCGAGCCGCCACGCGCACAGCCCGGCCACCGGGCAGCGCGCGCAGTCCGGGTTCTTGGCCGTGCACACCAGCGCGCCGAGCTCCATGGACGCCGCCGCCCAGCGGGCCGCGGTGACCTCGTCCCCGGGAAGCAGGTCCCGGGCCAGGCGCCGCTCGGCGGCCGTGGTGGCGTTCGGCGGGTACTCCACGCCGGTCGCGGTGCGGGCGAAGACCCGGCGCACGTTGGTGTCGAGCACGGCGTGCCGCTGCCCGTACGCGAAGCTGGCCACCGCGGCAGCGGTGTACTCGCCGATGCCGGGCAGCGCCAGCAGCTGCGCGTGCTCGCGGGGTACGTCGCCCCCGTGCCGCTCCGTTATCGCCACGGCCGCGCCGTGCAGACGCAGGGCGCGGCGCGGGTAGCCGAGCCGCCCCCAGGCCCGTACGGCCTCGCCGGGGGCCTCGGCGGCCAGGTCGGCGGGCCGCGGCCAGCGGGCCAGCCACTGCTCGTACACGGGCAGGACCCGGCTGACGGGGGTCTGCTGGAGCATGAACTCGCTGACCATGACCCCCCAGGGGCCGGCCTCGGGGCGGCGCCAGGGCAGGTCACGGGCATGTTCGTCGAACCAGGCGATGACCGGGGAGTGCAGGGGGTGGGCCGCCTCCGCGGCTTCGCCGGCCGGGGGCGCGGCGGCCGGGGTCTCGGCGGGGGAGGAGGTTGTCCGGGATGCAGTCATGACATACGGCATCCTGGCACGTTTCACGGCCGTCGCGCGGAGCCCGGACCGGTGAACCAGAGTGCCGCCGGGTTGCCGCTCGTCCGCATGGCGGCGGCGATCCTACTGATCGGACCGGTCAGCGCGAGGACGAAGACCGCGGCGAAGATGCCGCCGCCCACCACGCCCACGGCAACGTCGTGCGGGTAGTGCACACCGACGAACACCCGCGAGTACGCCATCAGCAGCGCCATCGGCACCGTCAGCAGCACCAGCCGGCGCAGCGCGAGGGCCAGCGCCACGGCGGCCGCACCCGCGATCGCGGAGTGGTTGCTCGGGAAGGACCAGTCACCCGGGGCGGGGCACTCCGCGAGCGAGGCGGCGGCCCGGGCGACCGCCCTGCACGGACGTTCCTCCGTCACGACCAGCTTCACGCTCTCGGAGACCACGTACGCCACGGCGGTGGCGAGCGGGGCGAGCACGGCGAGCGCCATCGCCTGCGGGTTGCGCTGCCCGCGCGCACGCCACCACACGGATATGAACAGGACGCCGAAGATCAGCAGCCCGTATTCGGTCCACACCTCGAAGGCCGACTGCACCCAGCCGGGTGCGGAGTGGGCGGAATCGGTGATGTCGCGGTAGAGGTCGGAAGAGTCCATGGTCACCGACCGTACTCAACCGGGGGAGAGGCCCCGGCACGGCCCCTGGCCGATTCGTTTCGGTTGCCCCCCGCCCGCAGGCTGATCATCGGCAAAACCCGCCGGATACGCGGCATGTGGGGCACGGATCGGGCCCCGAACTCTCGTAAAGTTCCGTCCGTGGGATCTATGCGCAATCCGGTCGGGCCGCTCCCCTCCTCCATCTACTGGCGAAGGAGGGCCGTGCTGGCGTCCGTTGTCGCGCTCCTCGCACTCCTCGCCGTATGGGCCGTCAGTTCCACGGGCGGCACGTCGAGTACCAACGGCAAGGGCCAGCAGGGGCCCGACCCCGCCACCTCGATCACCCCCGGACCGTCCGGGACCGGTCCGGCGATCAGTCAGGCCCCTGGCGGGCGCGCCGAGTCGGGCGGCGGCACCGGCAAGAACGGTGACCCCGGCGCCGGTTCCGGTTCGGGCGGCGGCGCCGGTTCCGGTTCGGCGGCGGGCGGCGGCAGTGCCGGCACCGGAGCGGGCGGCGGGGGCGCGGGCGGCGCGGCGGCCGTCCCGGCCGACTCCCAGCTGCCCACCTGCTCGACGAGTTCCCTGCAGTGGGAGGTCAAGAGCGTCAAGAACGAGTACGAGGCCAGCGAGAAGCCCCGCCTCGAACTGATCGCCCGCAACATCACCGGGTCGACCTGCAAGGCCGACCTCGGCCCGAAGCAGGCCGTGCTGACGATCCTCCAGGCGAGCACCAGCAAGGCCGTCTGGTCCTCGGGCGACTGCCCCACCGGCCCCGGCAGCGCCTTCTACCGGGTACCGGCGCAGGGCGAGACCAAGCAGACCGTCGAGTGGGACCGCAGGTTCAGCGCCGCCGACCAGTGCCAGACGCCCCCGGCGGGCAGCGCCGTCCCCGACACCTACGTGGTGGAGGCCAAGTTCCCGGGCCTGCCCGTGGCCCGCACCTCGTTCGTCCTGAAGCCGGAGTAGGGCGGGGCCGGCGCGGGCCGGAAGCGAAACGGAAAGGGGTGGGGGGGGGGGGGGCGCGGCGCCGGGCCCCCCCCCCCCCCCCCCCAAACCCCCCCCCCCCCACACGAACCACCCAACAAAAACAACAGCCACCACCCCCCGCC
>NZ_JBHWJJ010000216.1:0-8746 GCF_042732005.1 Streptomyces sp. NPDC059851
TTTTTTTTTATCTTCCCCCGGTGGGGGGGGGTGGGGCCCGGGGGCGCCCCCGGCCCCGCGCCCCCGCCCCCCCCCCGCCCCCGGTGTCTTTCCCACCCGGCAGGACGACCTGTGGACGGGGTCAGGTGCCCCGTAGGATCGGGTTTCATGTCGAAGATTGACGAGCTGCTCGTTGACGTCGCCAGGCTGGTGGAGTCCGGGCGGAGCAACCAGATGTCCCTGACCGTCGTGACCGGGGGCGCTGTCATCACAGGTCGGCTGGCACCCGAAGCGGTGTGGCGGCAGCGGGTCTCGGAGGTCTTGGCGGACTCCGACCGGCTGGCCGAGTTCTCCGCCGTCTTCGCGGCCGCGGCGGCGAAGGACGCGCCGCCCACGCACCTGCACTTCCACCTGGCGCGGATCCTCCAGGGCACGGTGGCGATCCCGGAGACAGGCGGGATGTACCGCGTCTCGATCGCGGACATCAGCGCCTGGACCGTGGGCGACGTCAGCTACTCCGATCACTGACCCCGTCTCACTGCAGGAGCCACCCGTCGATGTACGAAACGGACCCCACCGGCACACGTGCCGGTGGGGTCCCTTCGTACATCGACGGGTGTCAGCTCATGTCCCCCCGTGGATCACGGTCAGGCACTCTGAGCGCCGAGTGCCGCGGAGGCGTGCTGGACGGGATCGAGGCTGTGGGCGGGCGCGCTCCCCTGCGGGAGGCTGGGGCAGGTGAAGCCGAGTTTGGTCATGGCGCGGACGACTTCACCAGCTGTGAAGTCGCGGCGGTCCTGGCCTGTGATGACCTGGCCGACCTGCTTGACGGGGTAGGCGCGGCGACCGATGATCACGGATTCGCCGGTGATCTCCTCGGGTTTGGCGCCCTTCATGGACTCCAGGACACCGCTCTTGGTGAGGTCGAAGGGGAAACGGGCGATGACACAGCGCACGATGCCTCACAAGGAGAGAGAAGGAGAGGTAAGACCGGCTCTGGTTTTGGGAGCCGTGGAGGGGGCGGACGGCCCGCGACCAGAGAGGTCGCGCAGCCGGAGCCGGTCCGTGTAGGCGGCGCTGTCACGGACGGTGGCGAGCTGGGCCCCGGTCACCAGGCCGGTGCACTGATCGTCGTTGTCGCAGACGCGCAGGTGGCCGGTGCGGGCCCCGGCCATGACGGCCAAGGCCACTTCCACGGTCATGTCGTCACAGACCTGCGGTGTGGCCGAGTCCGTGGCGTCGGCCACCGTGGGGTGCGTCTGGGGCAAGTGTGTCGGACGGGACTGCATCTGGACTGGCGTCACAACGTGCCTCCTGAGGGGACGGGTCGGCTTCCCTGTCATGCGACGCTCAGGCAGCCGTGCCGACGGAACGCCGCCGTGCGGTGGCGCGCCGGGACGCCGGGACGGGACTGCGTCGGCCGCGAGAAGCAGTGCCGCGCTCGCGCTGCTCGGTGGGCGGCGCGGTGATCTTCACGGGAATGCCGGAGGGGGTGCGCGCGCCCGTGATCCGGGCGAGCGCGCCCTCGCCAGAGCGGACCTGGGTGGTCTCGGGCACGATGCCGGCGGCCGTCATGAGGCGTGCCATGGCGCGGCGCTGGTTGGCGGTGACCAGGGTGACGACGCTGCCTGACGCGCCGGCTCGCGCGGTACGGCCGCCGCGGTGCAGGTAGTCCTTGTGGTCGGTGGGCGGGTCCACGTTGACGACGAGGTCGAGCTGGTCGACGTGGATTCCGCGGGCCGCGACGTTCGTGGCGACCAGGACGGTGACGTGCCCGTTCTTGAACCAGGCCAGGGTACGGGCGCGCTGCGGCTGTGACTTCCCACCGTGCAGTGCCGCTGCCCGGACGCCGTGACCCAGCAGGTCCTCGGTGAGGCGGTCCACGGCGTGCTTGGTGTCCAAGAACATGATCACCCGGCCGTCCCGCGCCGCGATCTCGGTGGTCAGCCTCTGCTTGTCGGCGCCGTGCACGTGCAGGACGTGGTGCTTCATCGTCGTGACCGCGCCCTGGGAGGGGTCGACGGAGTGGACTACGGGGTCGGTCAGGTAGCCGCGGACCAGGAGGTCGACGTTGCGGTCCAGGGTCGCGGAGAACAGCATCCGCTGGCCCTCGGGCCGGACCTGGTTCAGCAGTGCGGTCACCTGGGGCATGAAGCCCATGTCGGCCATCTGGTCGGCCTCGTCCAGGACGGTGACGGCAACCTCGTCCAGCCGACAGTGGCCGCGGTCGATGAGGTCCTTGAGGCGCCCGGGAGTGGCCACGACGACTTCGACGCCGCTTCGCAGCGCGTTCGCCTGCCGGCCTATCGGCATTCCGCCGACGACGGTGGCCAGGCGCAGCTTCACGGCACACGCGTACGGGGTGAGGGCGTCCGTGACCTGCTGGGCGAGCTCCCGGGTCGGGACCAGGACCAGGGCCAGCGGCTGACGGGGCTTGGTGGGCTGCCCGGCCGTACGGGCGAGGAGGGCCAGGCCGAAGGCGAGCGTCTTGCCGGAACCTGTCCTGCCTCGGCCCAGCACGTCGCGGCCCGCCAGGGAGTTCGGCAGCGTCGCACCCTGGATGGGGAACGGGACGGACACACCCTGCGTGCTGAGCGTCGCCAGGAGGCGCTCGTCCAGGGGGAGGTCGGCGAAGTTCTCGACAGGAGGCAGCGCCGGGGTGATCGTCTTGGGCAGGGCGAACTCCCCCCGTACCGGGGCCGGGTCGTTGCCGCTTCCGCCCGACCGCCTCGTACCTCCCGTTCGGTTCGCGCCGAAGGAACCAGAACGACCGCCCCGACCCGCTTCGGCGGGAGCGTGGCCGCCCGTGCGGCGGGTGCGGGAGGGACGGCCGTTCGTGCGTGCGGGGCTCATTCAGAACCTTTCGTGATACGGCACGTACCGAGAAACTCCGACCGTGGCTGAGAGGTGTCGGAATTGCGGGAACCAGCTGAATGGAAGCGCGAGCCGGGCGGTTCGGGCCTGAGTGCAGAATCATTGACGGGGGAGCGGTGAAAGCGGGCTGCGGTGATTCGAGTGCGCGCGGAATCCCCGGGAAGTGAATGCAGCTGGGGCCCGCACCCCGAAGGATGCGGGCCCCAGCTACGTATGACGCGTCAGAGTCAGGCGGGAACGATGTTCTCGGCCGTCGGGCCCTTCTGGCCCTGCGCGATGTCGAAGGAGACCTTCTGTCCCTCCTGAAGCTCGCGGAAGCCCTGGGCGGCGATGTTCGAGTAGTGGGCGAACACGTCAGGCCCGCCACTCTCCTGCTCGATGAAGCCGAAACCCTTTTCCGCGTTGAACCACTTCACGGTGCCAGCAGCCATGTCATATCTCCTTGGGGCAGTGCAGCGGAATCCGCACTTTGCGGACGCCGTGTCGCCGCGATGATTCCCCGTCCGGAAAATGACCGGAATGCAAAACGCTTTCCGTGTGGCGTGAGGCCGCCGGGGCGCCTGAAATTTCGGGTACCAAAACTGCAACTGAACCGACAGTAGCACGCCGGTGCAGTCCGTGCGGGTTCAGTTTTTTGCTCCCGTGTGTCGCCGGTAAAAATTCTCCCCGGGGTGCTGGTTAAAATCTCTGCCCGCGAACCCAGATATCCGCACATTCATAATGCGGCGTTTCGGCAGTGTCTGACGGGGCACGGTGCCGGAGGGCAGGACGCGGCGGCGGAGGCGCCTCCCTGGGGCAAGGGGGCGGCGCGGCGGGGACGGCAGGCGGCATCTCCGCGGGCTCTGCGGCAGGAAGACCGTGCGGCTGTCATCAACCTCAAGGCGGAGGCGAGTTCGGTCTCAGGCGGAGCCGCTCCGGACCCTGTGGCCGTCCGTCGGAGCGCCCGCTCCGGCGGGGCGAGCCAACCCGGACAACGAAAAAGGCCCAGGTCGCTGACCTGGGTCTTCGTTCAAGAGGAGATGACGGGAATCGAACCCGCGCTATGAGCTTGGGAATCACCCGGTACTTGGGTGCGTGCGTACCATCTGACCTGTGAGAACGGTCTTTGGCGACCTCGCGTTTGTCGACTTGGCGTAGCTGCTGGTGACCGCTGTTTACCGCCCCTACTGGCACGTTGTGGCACGGGCTTGCGTTCAAGGCCCCGTAGAGGTGCGGCTGGCACGCGGCTGGTGTGAGGTGCTGCGTGACCTGGGCCCGCCCGGCGCTGCCCGCGTCCTGCGTGCCTCGCTGCCCGAACAGACGCCCCTCAGCCCGCGGAACAGCACCTGCTGAGGGAGTGGCTGGACCGCCTCGCCGCCGACGGCTGAGGTGCCGACGTATGGGGACGGCCCGCCGCCCGGGATGAGGAGCGCCGGCTCAGCCGAGAACGGCGGTTGCCTCGATCTCGACCAGATGGCCGGGTACGTCCAGCGCCGCGACGCCCAGCAGTGAGGCCGGCGGCGCCGCGGTGACGCCCAGCTTCGCGGCCGCCCGACCGAGTCCCTCCATGAGCTGGGGCATCTTGTCGGGAGTCCAGTCGACGACGTAAACGGTCAGCTTCGCCACATCGTCAAAGGAGCCGCCGACCCCGGCCAGCGCGGTGCCGACGTTGAGGTAGCACTGCTCCACCTGAGCGGCGAGGTCGCCTTCGCCGACCGTGGCACCGTCCGCGTCCCAGGCGACCTGCCCGGCGACGAAGACCAGCCTCGTTCCGGTCGCGATCGACACCTGCCGGTAAGCGTCGACTTCCGGCAATCCCTCGGGGTTCACCAGGGTGATGGCCATGCTGCTTGCCTCCGTTGCTCTCCGAGCTGCTCTCTTGCGGTTACTCAGTGACCGTAGGAGAGTGACCGCTGACGTGGAAGAACGCACTTTTCGGTGACTGGGGAACCTGATGGGAACCATGCAGCTCAGCGGCTCGCCCGAGGACGCGGACCTCAGGCGGGCGGACTCTCTGGCGCGGGAGATCTTCTCGGACGTCGCCAACAAATGGGCGCTCCTGATCATCGAGGCGCTGGGGCAGCGCACCCTGCGCTTCAGTGAGCTGCGGAACGAGGTCGAAGGCGTCAGCCACAAGATGCTCACCCAGAACCTGCGCATGCTGGAGCGCAACGGCCTGGTCGAGCGAACGGTGCACCCCGTTGTGCCGCCGCGGGTCGAGTACACCCTCACCGAGCCGGGCCAGGCATTGCGGGTGACGATCGACGGACTATGCGACTGGACACACCAGTACCTCGGTCACATCGACGCCTCCCGCCACCGCTTCGACGCTTGACGCGGGGTGGCCGCGAGTGGCGAAGGGGTGCCCAATCCGACACCCCCCTGAAGGTAGTTACGGCACGGGAGGGATAGAGAGGTCTCGGCAACACAAAAGCCCCAGGTCGCTGACCTGGGGCTTTGCTATGGAGCGGATGACGGGAATCGAACCCGCGCTATAAGCTTGGGAAGCTCATGTTCTACCATTAAACTACATCCGCAGGTCGCTCCAGGTGACTGGAGCGGTACCGTTGCACACTCTACCCCATGATCGACCCCCGGTGAATCGTCCGCGGGGTCTTCGTTGTGTGTGGGGTGCACCGACGGTCGTGCGCACGGGAGTTGGGGCGTAACGTACCGGTGCGTCGGGCCGCGGGAGTGGCAGCTGGAGCAGGTTCCGAACATCCCCTAATGTGGCGATTCGTCGCAGTACGGCAGGTTGGGGAAAGGACCTCGATGGAGAACACCGTCGTCCGTTGTGCCGAAGGGCATGTTTTCAGTACCGCTTCGTTTCCGCTGCAGCACCTCGGCGCCGGCCGGATCGGCCCGGGCCGACTGCTGCGGTGCCCGCGGTGCGCGCGCCTGAGGCACGCCGTCCCGGTGGGGGACGCCGGCAAGCGGTAGGCGGCCGGGGCGCGCGGGCGTCCGCTCTCGATTGGGGGTGGCTCGCGCGCTCTGCGTATCCTCGGGACGTGCTTCTCTCTGACAAAGACATCCGGGCCGAGATCGACAGCGGACGGGTGCGCATCGACCCGTTCGACGAGTCGATGGTGCAGCCCTCCAGCATCGACGTGCGTCTCGACCGCTATTTCCGGGTGTTCGAGAACCACCGCTACGCCCACATCGACCCCGCCATCGAGCAGCCGGACCTGACCAGGATGGTCGAGCCGGAGGGCGACGAGGCGTTCATCCTGCATCCCGGCGAGTTCGTGCTCGCATCGACGTACGAGGTCATCTCGCTGCCCGACGACATCGCCTCCCGCCTGGAGGGGAAGTCCAGCCTGGGCCGTCTCGGGCTGGTGACGCATTCCACCGCCGGGTTCATCGACCCCGGTTTCTCGGGTCACGTCACGCTCGAACTGTCGAACCTCGCCACCCTCCCGATCAAGCTGTGGCCCGGCATGAAGATCGGGCAGCTGTGCATGTTCCGGCTCAGCTCGCCCGCCGAGTTCCCGTACGGGAGCGAGCGGTACGGGTCGCGGTACCAGGGCCAGCGCGGCCCGACGGCGTCGCGTTCCTTCCAGAACTTCCACCGCACCCAGGTGAGGCACGAGGCATGAGCAACGTACGCGAATCCCTGAACTACGAGGGCTTCGGCCGCGCCGTCCGCGAGTTGGCGACGACCATCGCCGAGGACGGCTACCAGCCCGACATCATCCTGAGCATCGCCCGCGGCGGCGTCTTCGTCGCCGGCGGGCTGGCGTACGCCCTCGACTGCAAGAACATCCACCTCGTGAACGTCGAGTTCTACACCGGCGTGGGCACCACGCTGGAGATGCCGGTCATGCTGGCGCCGGTCCCGGACGCGATCGACTTCTCCGACAAGAAGGTCCTGATCGCCGACGACGTCGCCGACACCGGCAAGACCCTCAAGCTCGTCCACGACTTCTGCGTCGGGACCGTCGCCGACGTCCGCTCGGCCGTCATCTACGAGAAGTCGCACTCGCTCGTGAAGTGCGAGTACGTGTGGAAGCGCACCGACGACTGGATCGAGTTCCCGTGGTCGGTCGAGCCGCCCGTCGTCAAGCGCGAGGGGCAGATCCTCGACGCCTGACCGGCCCGGAAACGGTGTGGGAAGGGGCCCGCGGTGCGCAGTGCGCGCCGCGGGCCCCTTCGCGTTCCTGCTTCGGCGTCCGGGCCGGGCCGGGGACTACAAGGTGCCGAGCTTGATCAGCGACAGGAGCGCGATCAGTTGGATCGCGGACGCGCCCAGCGCCTTCGGCCACGGCAGGTCGTGCGACTTGCTGACCATCGAGGTGAACAGGGCGCCAGCCGCCACCCACGTGGCCCAGCCCAGCACCTGCACGAACATGTTGTCGCCGCCGAGGAACACCGCGAACAGCAGGCGCGGCGCGTCCGTGATGGACATGACCAGCATGGACAGGCCCACGGTCGGCTGCCAGGAGCCCTCACCGCCCAGCTGCCGGGCCAGCGTGTGCGTGACGGCGCCCAGGAGCAGGCCGCAGATCACGAAGGCCACACCGGCGCTCAGGACGATCGGGACGGCGTTGGCGAGGGTGGCGTCCATGACGTCCTTGCGGGCCTCGTCGAAGCCGAAGACGGCCAGGAGCCCGTACAGGAAGGTCACGATCAGCGCGGGACCCCAGACGGCGTAGTCGCGCATCTGGAGGAACGTCGGCCCCGGCCGCAGCACGATGCCCTTGAGCAGGTCCTTCCACGGCAGCCGCGGGCCGGCCGGAGCCATCGCGCCCGCGCCGCCGCCGGCGTCGCCCGCCTGGTAGGTCCCGGGCGGGCCGTACGGGTCCTCCCCGACGGCGAAGACCTGGGTGTGCCCGGGATTGTCGTTCGCGTACGAGCCCCCGTGGCCCCCGTGACCCCCGTGGCCGTACGGGGGCTGCTGTGGCGCCTGGTGGGGCGGCTGCGGGTGCCCGTACGGGTCGAAGTACTCGGGCTCGCCATGGCCTCCTCCGGCGGTGGCGCCCTGCTGCGGCCACTGCTGCTGGGGAGGGTAGGGCTGCTGGCCGTACGGCGCCTGCTGCGGTTGCTGCTGACCGTACGGCTGCTGCCGCGGGGGTTGTTGAGGCGCGCGGTTGTCGTCCCGGCCGCGTCCGATCCTGAATCCAGCCACGTGATCGAACGTACCTGGTCCGGCGGGCGCCGGTGGGCGGGGTGCCGGAATAGCCACCGTTTGCGGCTGAGCTGTGACATCCCCTAGGGGAACACCGGGGGGCTGCCCCCACCCCTGTAGGCGGGCGGGGCGCCGTGCCGGCACGGCATTATCCGGAGGTTCGTCATATGGATCGGCAATGCGGACATATCGGCGTCGCCGCCCCGCGTCCGGCGCCACGGCCTCCGCGGCCCGGAGCCGCGGCGAGGGGGAGCGGTACGGCCGCCGGCACGCCTGCGCCCACGGCCCTCGAACGCGCGTGGCCGGCCGCCGCAGGAGTCCGGGCGGCGGGCCGCCGTGAGGGTTCTGGCCCGGGCTTGTGTGGCAACTTCGAAACCTTGGGGCTGGCGTGCTCCCGCCTCGCGAGCTCCCCTTTCGAACTGCCGTAGCCTTCGATGCTCCAAGGAAAGGGAAAGAGATCGTGACGGGTAACACGAAGGAAATCGTCCGCTGGACTCCGGTGGCGATTCTGCTGGTGCTGGCGCTGGTCGCGCCGCTCTTCGGGGACAGCCCGACCGGAGTCACGGTTCCCCTGCTGCTCGCCGTGGCCCTCGGCTGTACGAATCTGATGACGCAGAAGCAGGAACAGGTCCGCGACGACCGCTGAGAACGGCCGCGGGCACGACGCCGGGGCGGGGCGCAGCCGCCAGTCCATGGTGTTCCTCTCCACCGCCGACTCCCGCGGGCAGTGCGACGCCACCTTCCGCGCCGGGCCTCCGGGGTTCGTGTCCGTCCTGGACGACCGCACCC
>NZ_JBHWJJ010000217.1:0-8712 GCF_042732005.1 Streptomyces sp. NPDC059851
GGCTGCATCCTCCAGGCCAGTCTGGCCCGCACATGTGCCGGATCCCACGGGCTGGAGGTGACGAAGTGGGCCAACGCCTGCCGGTTGCCGTCGTCACCCAGTCGGGCGGCCATCGGCTCGACCGACTTACGCCCGCCGTCCATCAGCAGACCACGCAGATAGACCGACCCCCACCGACGCTGATCCGCCCGCCCGAACGACTCGAACACCTCCGCCGCGAAGTCCTCCAGATCACACCGGACCGCAGCCAACTCCTCAGCCATCACGCCCAATCAACGACACAGGCCATCAGCCAGACACGCCACCCGCGAACCAACCTGACCAAGCACTACTAGCCGCATTGCCGCAGTCCGGACAACGGCCAGGAGGAGCAGTACGGCCCGCGACGTGTACCCGCTCGACCCCCAGCTCGATCCCCGGAAACAGGACGTCCGGCAGCTCACGCAACTGGTGGAGCCGACGTGAGCCGACCGGTGCACTGATGTCCGGGCGGGGACTCATGGGACATGGCCCGGCACCGGGCTCAGGTTCCGGGGAGGATACGGCGCGTTTCGTAGGCCCACATCGCGATCTCGACCCGGTTGCGGGCGCCGAGTTTGGCCATCAGGCTGGCCAGATGCGTCTTCACCGTGCTGAGGCTGATGTGCAGTGCATCGGCGATCTCGGTGTTGGTCAGCCCGCGAGCGACGGCGAGGAGCACCTGCTCCTCGCGGGCGGTGACGGGGGAGACCGGCTGGGCCACGGGCCGGCCGGCGGGCAGGTCCGCGAATGCCTGGAGCAGACGGACGGTGACGCTGGGCGCAATGAGCGCCTCACCGCCGGACGCCGATCGTACGGCCTGGGCCAGAAGGTCCGGTCCCGTGTCCTTGAGGAGGAATCCGCGGGCGCCGGCACGCAGCGCGCCGTAGACGTACTC
Organism: Streptomyces sp. NPDC059851; assembly: GCF_042732005.1. Lineage (NCBI taxonomy): Bacteria > Bacillati > Actinomycetota > Actinomycetes > Kitasatosporales > Streptomycetaceae > Streptomyces > Streptomyces sp. NPDC059851. The sequence continues at coordinate 917 of NZ_JBHWJJ010000217.1, forward strand.
GTCGAGGTCGAACGTGGTGATGACGACCACGGCCAGCGGGTCGGCGACGCCCGGGCCGGCGACCAGCCGGGTGGCCTCGAGCCCGTCGAGTACGGGCATGCGGATGTCGAACAGACAGACGTCGGGGCGCAGTTCGCGGGCCAGACGTACCGCCTCCCGTCCGTCGGCGGCCTCGCCGACCACCTCGATGCCGGGCTGGGCGTTCAGCATGATCCGCAACCCGGTGCGGATGATCGTCTGGTCGTCAGCGACGAGGACGCGAATGGACACCGCTCTCGTTCCTCGCTCTCGGCATTTCGGCGTCGACGTGCCAGCCCCGGTCGGTACCCGGGCCGGCTCGTAGTGTGCCGCCGAGCAGCGTCGCGCGCTCGCGCAATCCGGTAAGTCCGTATCCGTCGCGACCCCGGCCGGTGCGCCGGCCGTCGTCGCGCACGCTCACCCGTACCGTGTGCCGTTCCGCGGCGACCCGGACGACGACCTCGGTCGCGTCGACCGCATGGCGCAGCGCGTTGGTCACCGACTCCTGCACGATCCGGTAGACGGCCGCGTCCACGGCCGGGGGCAGCGCGTCCAGTTCGCCGTCGAGCCCCAGGTCGACCCTGAGGCGACCACCCGGGGTGCGCACCAGGCGCTCCAGATCCGCGACACCGGCAGGGGGCGCCAGCTCGGCGCCGACCCCGCGGTCGCGCAGCGCGGCGACCATGGCGCGCATTTCCTCCAGCGTGCGCGCCCCTTCCTCCTCGACCCCCTCCAGCGCCTCGACGGCGGCGGACGGGTCGGTGTCCGCGAGCACCCGGCCCGCCTGGGCGATGATCACCATGGCCGACACGTGGTGGGCCACCGTGTCGTGCAGTTCCCGGGCGAGCTGCTCGCGCTCGCGGGAGCGCACCTGGTCCAACTGCCGCTCGCGAGCGGTCACCCGGAACCGCACGGCAGCCCCGACCACGCCGGGCAGCAGCAGGAAGACGAGGCCCACGACCTTTTCGACGACCGGGGTCTCGTCCGTGACGACACACAGCGCGCCGACCGCGAGGATCACCGCGCCGCCCAGCACGATCTCGCGTCCCGATCCCCACCGGGGCAGCGCGTACACCAGCACGAGCACGACCGCGCCGGTGTACAGGCCGACGGGCTCGCGCGGTGCGGCGACGAGCGAGGCCACCGGAAGCAGGATCACCGAGCCGAACGCCAGCGTCACCATCGCCAGCGGGCGGGTCCGGCGCCACAAGGGCAGCAGGCACAGCCATACGGCGATCACCACCGCCACCGGCCGCCACACGACGTTCTCGCGCAGGGTGGCCTCCAGCACCACACCGCCCAGGCCCGCGGCGAGCAGTGCCCAGTCCCGCCACACCCGGGCGGGCGCGTCGGGCGGCCGGGGTTCGGTCCACAGGGTTCGCAGGTCGTCTCGTAGCACGGTTCTCAGCCTAGGGACCGCGGCGTGCCGCGCATCGGCCGAAAGGACGGGTCGTCACTCCGCCCCGGGGCCGACGGATCCGCGGCCCGCGGGCCGATGCCGCGGAGCGCCGTGGCGGCGAGCCTCGGCATCGGCGGCCGTACAAGGACGGCCGACGAGGTGGTTGGAGGACCCGATGCTCTCGAAAGCCCTGTTGCGCCTGGGCGCAAGCGCCGCCCGCCATCCCTGGCGGGTGATCGCGGCATGGCTGATCGCCGCCACGCTCGCCGTCCTCGCCGCGGTCGCCTTCGGCGGGCGGACCGCGGACTCGATGACCGCTCCGGGACTGGACTCCCAGCGGGCCGCGGAACTGATCGAGCGGGCCGGCACCGGCCAGGAGGGGATGACCGCCCAAGTGGTCGTCACCCCCCTCGACGGCGGTGCGACGTTCTTCGACGACGACGGCGCGCGCACCGCTCTCACGCGGCTGCAGACCGAGGTGAAGCGGCTGCCGCACGTGCTCGGCACGAGCGACCCGGCGGGGGCGCTCGACGCGGGCGGGGACACCGCCGTGCGCGGCGGCCTCGTTTCGGCCGACGGGCGCATCGCGGTCGTCCGGGTGCAGTACCCCGACCAGAGCCGACTGTCGGCCGAAGACCTCGACGCCCTCGTCGAACTCGGCGACCGGCTGCGCGCCGAGCTGCCCCTGCGCATCGAGATGGGCGGGAACCTCTTCTACGCCTTCTCCGACCCCGACGGCGGCGCGAGCGAGCTGATCGGCCTCCTCGCCGCGGCCGCGATCCTGTTCCTGGCGTTCGGTTCGCTCGTCGCCGCCGCACTGCCGATCGGCATGGCGGTCTTCGGGCTGACCATCGGAGTTGCCACGATGACGGTACTGGCGGGGGTGACGGACGTCCCGACCTTCGCCCCCGTCCTGGGCAGCATGGTCGGGCTCGGAGTGGGCATCGACTACGCGCTGTTCGTACTCGCCAGGCACCGGGAGTACCTCGCGCGCGGGCTCGATCCCCACGAGGCGGCGGGGCGAGCGGTGGCCACGGCGGGGAGGCCCGTGGTCTTCGCCGGCGTCGTCGTCGTCGTATCGATCCTCGGCCTGGCGGTCGCGAACGTGCCGTTCATGACGGTGGGCGGGCTCGCCGTCTCGATCGTCGTCCTGATCATGGTGCTCGCGTCGGTGACGCTGCTGCCGGCCTTCCTCGGCGCCGCCGGCCCACGACTGGCCCGGGCCGGCCGGATCGGCCGGGCTCTGCAGACCGGGAAGCTGGGCCGACTCGCACGGCGGCGGGACGGGGTGGCGGGCGCCGCTCCCGCCGCCGGTTGGCGGCGCTGGATCGGGCACGTCAGCCGGCACCCGGTGCTGTACGCGATCGGCGCGGCGGGGCTGCTGCTGACGGCGACGCTGCCCGTGCTCGGCCTGCGCGTCGGCCTGCCCGACGACGGCTCACTGCCCCCCAGCCGTACCGAGCGCCGGGCCTACGACCTCGTCGCCGAGGGGTTCGGCCCGGGCATCAACGGTCCCCTCGTCATCGCCGCGGACCCCACCGGTGATCCGGGAGTGCTGGACCGACTCGTCGGGGCGGTCGCGGCGGATCCGGGCATCGCATCCGTCGCGCCGACGCACATCGATCGGGCCACCGGCATCGCGACCCTCGTGGTGTTCCCGACCACCAGCCCTCAGGACAAGGCCACGGCCGACACCATCGCCCGGCTGCGCACCGACGTGCTGCCCACGGCGATCGGGCACGGCCCGGCCAGGGCCCACGTCGGCGGCGCCGCGGCGAGCCTGTCCGATGTGGGCCAACGCACCAGCCAACGCCTGCCGGTGTTCGTCGCCGCCGTGCTGGCGATGTCGTTCCTGCTGCTGATGCTGGTCTTCCGCTCGATACTCGTACCGCTCAAGGCGGTACTGCTGAATCTGCTGAGCATCGGCGCGGCCTACGGCATCATGGTCGCGGTCTTCCAGTGGGGCTGGGGAGGCGCACTCATCGGGCTGGAAGCGACGGTTCCGATCGTGTCGTTCATCCCGATGTTCCTCTTCGCGATCCTGTTCGGCCTGTCGATGGACTACGAGGTGTTCCTCCTCTCCCGCGTACGCGAGGAGTACCTGCGCACCGGCGACAACGGCACGGCGATCGTTGAGGGCGTCTCGCGCACCGCCCGGATCATCACCTCGGCCGCCCTCATCATGGTGGCGGTCTTCCTGTCCTTCGCCGTCGCCGAGGACCCCTCCAGCAAAATGTTCGGGCTCGGCCTGGCCACCGCGATCTTCATCGACGCCACGGTCGTACGCATGGTGCTGGTACCGGCGACCATGACACTCCTCGGCCGGACCAACTGGTGGCTGCCGAAGTGGCTGGACCGGATGCTTCCCCGCGGCCCGGTCGGCACCGACGACACCGACGCGGAATCCACGGGTGAGGCCCCGCGTCCCCGGCTGGTTGACCGTTGACTCAACTCCTGACCGCCCTTGGCGTCCGGCACCTCAGCGCGTCACCCAGGGGCATACCGAGTCGTGATCAGCGGTGGTCCTCGTGAGGTCCTTGATCCAGATCATCGAGGCGCGCGGGTGGAGACCGGCGAGGCAGTTGTCGGAGGTCTTGTCGTATCGGGTGGCGATGCCTCGCCATGCCTTGAGCTTGTTGATCAGGCGTTCGACGGCGTTCCGCTCCGTGTAGGGATCGGCGTCGTGGCTGACGGGTCGGCCACCTCTGGAGCCCTGGGAAGCAAGATCGCTAAGGCGGCAACACAGTGATATCCACATGCGCCTGATAGTGGATCATGCAACGAAGAGGGTGGATGCCGTGACGGTCGAGAAGGCACGCGGTGTGGCAGTTGGTCTCGCGCTGAACGGCATCGACGTGCTTCAACTGTCGGCCGCGCCGCTGGCCAGCAGCAGCTCCGCCAGGGCCGTCCGCTCATGGTGCACCGAGCGGCCCGTGCGGGTGGTGGTCAGCAGACCGGCGGCGCGCAAGGCCGAGGCATGGGCGGAGGCCGTAGCGGTGCTGACGCCGATGCGGCGCGCCAGCTCTGTGGTCGTGCGGGCTTCGTCCAAGCCGCGCAGCAGGGCGAGCCGCGTGCGTCCGAGGACGCCCGCGAGGCGCTCGTCCGGTGCGTGGTTCCCGTCCGGGAGGAGCGGCAGTGTTTGGCTTGCGGGGTAGGCGAAGGCCACAGGACGGCCTGGCAGGTCCTGGATGAGCGGGCCGCTCCGCCAGTGAAAGGTCGGCCGCCGGATCAGCCCGCGTCCGCCGAGCCGGACTTCCCGCACGCCCTGGGCGCCGCCCGGCAGGGGCCACTCCCAGACCGCGTCACGCAGCCGTGACCCCGGGGTCAGGCCGGCCAGGGCGGCGCCGAGGCCCTGTTCGGCGACGGTCAGGGCATGTCGGGTGAACTCCGCCCGGTGCAGGTGCTGGACCTGCGGCCACACCGGCGCGAGAACCGTCTCGTACGCCGCCCGCTGTGCCCGCTCAAGCGTCCGCCAGGCACCCGTGTCCCCACCATGCAGCGCGCGAATCCATGGCGGAGCCGGACGTCGCGCGTACACCTGCTCAATTCCGGCCTGCACGAAGTCGGTACGGGCCGCCCTGATCAGCGCGACCCCCTCGTCCATCGTGTCGCCCAGAACGTCGAGGAAAGCGGGAGCCACCCCGTCCGGCACGAGGTCCGCGAGCGGCTCGACCGCCCTGGGCAGGCTCCGCAGCAGCCTGCTCCGCCAGCGCCCGAACAACAGCGGCTCGTGCGGGACGCCCAGCATCATCAGAGCCGCGTGCATCTCGGGCACGGGCGAGGGCCAGGGCGCGAACCGCACCCGGACGAAATCGTCCGCCGTGAAATGGATCCGGATCATGCACGTCCCCCTGCCCCCGCGCCAGCTTTTCGGCCCCAGCCGAAAGCTTCGCTCCAACCCAGCACCCGCCCCCAGGATGCCGTCCATGATCCCGTCCTTCGCTCCCGGCCGGCGTTTTGTGGCCAAGAGCGCCCTCGCCGGCGCCACCGCCCTGCTGCTCGGCACCGCCCCGGCCTCCGCCGCCGTCCGCGGCGCGGCCCCGCTCCTGCGACTGCGCCTGCCGGCTCCCGGCGGGCCCTACCCCGTCGGAGCCAGCACCCTCCACCTCGTCGACCCCTCCCGCAACGACCCCTGGGACCCCCGGATCGGCGTACGCGAGCTCATGGTCACCGTCCTGCACCCGGCTGTCCCCGGCCACCGCTTCCCACGCCTCGCGCAGATGACCCCGGGCGCCGCCAAGTCCTTCGCCGACGTCGCCCACTGGATCCACGAGCCGCTGCCGCAGACGGGAGTCGACTGGGCGGCCACCCTCACCCACGCCCGGGCCGGTGCCCAACCCCTGCCCGGCCGGCGCCCCGTGCTGCTCTACAGCCCTGGCGGCGGCGACGCCCGCGTGATGGGCAGCTCCCTCGCGGTCGACCTTGCCTCACACGGCTGGACGGTCATCACCGTCGACCACCCCGGAGACGCGAGCGAGGTGGAGTTCCCCGACGAGCGGTCGGACCGCGGACGGGTCCGGAAATCCGTACTGACCGGCCCACCCGACGCGGCCACCTTCCGCACCATGATCAGCACCCGGGTCGCCGACCTCCGCTTCGTCCTCGACGCACTCGGCCTCGACCGGGTCGGCATGTACGGCCATTCGGCGGGCGGCACGGCGGTCGCACAGGCGCTCCACGAGGACCGGCGGATCGTCGCCGCCGTCAACCTGGAGGGGTATCTCGACCAGATGGACGGCGAACTCCTCCCGGTGGCCCAGCAGGCGACGGACCGGCCGATACTCCTGGCCGACACCGACGGCTTCCGCAACGCCCGCCTGGACCACTCCTGGGCGGCACTCCTCGCTCACGGCGGCCCGGTCGTCCGGCGGCAGCTCGACGACACCCACCACTGGGTCTTCACCGACTACGCGGCCCTCGTCCCCCAGCTCCAGGAGGCCGGTTTGACGACCGCCGCGGGGCGCGCCGCCATGATCGGCCGGGCCGACCCGCGCGTGACCGTGCCCGCCGTCCGCGACCTCCTACGGTCGTTCTTCGCCCGCCACCTGCCGAGGTGAGCAGGCGCTACACCTGCTGCGCTACACCTGCCCTCCTGGGTACCTCAGCCTGTGAACGGCTGCGGCCGTCGCTTGAAGTGAACAGAGCCAGTGCCTTCTCAGCCGTCACATCCGGGCGGAGCCGCGCCACACGCGAGACAGTGCTGGAGGTCCCACGCACGGTGCCGTCGGTGATCGCGTGCCGTCCCGGGCCGGGGCTTCCGGAAAGCTGACCAGGGTACGGGTGCAGCCCGTACCCGTACGGCATGGGCGTACTGCCCGGCCCCAACTTCGAAGGGCCGGGCCCGGGAAAGCGCGTGCGCCCGGTCCGCCGTGGCCCCGGCGGGTCCGCTGGCCGCGGACCGTTGATGGGCGGCGTTGTCTTGGAAGTTCAGTCCCTTCAGTCCCGTGCTACCAGTGGCCCCGACCGGCTCGCTCGCCGCCCAGAGGACCAGATGCGGCTGGGCGGCCGGATCGCGGGCCCGGTGGGCTGGCTGACCGGCCGGGGACTGCCCCAGCGCCAGCAGTGCGGTGACGTACGGTGCGGCAGCGAGTCGACCGCCCGTGGTGGACGCTGCGCCGAGCGAGCCGGTAGCCATGCTCGCCGCCCCTACGGCTGCTGCGTCCACCAGGCCCCGGCTGCGCCTGCGGCGGTAGTAATCAGACCGACCAGCCATGCGGGGATGCGCTGGACGGTGATGTGCATTCCCCCACAGCGCAGTTCGAACTGTGGATGCCTGTACCTGTCGTCCGTCTTGCGAGTCGTTGTCACTGTGTGCGTTCCTCTCTGGGCTCGGGGCGGCGTGGGTCGCGCACCTTCTGGCTCCTGTCGCGCGCGGTTGCGTGACGTGGGTAATGACAGAAGGAAACGAAACACCGTGCCGGCGGACGCTATGCCGTGGTGAGAGGTGTCCGTGACGTTACTGGCCATGGTGGGTGGTCGATCCGGGGTCGAGGGTGCGGGCAGGGCGGTACGGGAGGCGGTGTGCAGGTGGTAGCGCTGGAGGTACTCGCTTGGCACCGCCACAGTGCCCACTCGGCACGGGGCGGTCGAACTCGGCGACGCATCGGACGTGCCCCGAGGCTCAGGCGCCCCTCCGGACTATCGCGCTGATCACGTCATAGCCCTATGCCCCGCAGGTACACGCACCGCGCCGCCTACCTGGCGCAGGACGACGCCCTGGCGCTGACGTCCTCGCCGTCGGTGCTGACCCGCGCCCTGGTCGCCATGGACACCGCCGCCTTGGATACGGGTCAACGGAGATCGGGGAATCGCCGCCGAGATGGCCGCCGCCGTTTACGACCGGCTGCCGGCCGCGTATCGCAGCGGCCTGGTGCACGCC
>NZ_JBHWJJ010000218.1:0-7802 GCF_042732005.1 Streptomyces sp. NPDC059851
CTATATTTGGGCGCCCTTTTGTTTTTGTTTTCCCTCCCCGGCCGGCGCGGCGGGGGGGGGGGGGGCGCGCCGGGCCCCCCCCCCCCCCCCCCGATTGGCCGGTCCGCGGCCGCCGCCCGACCCCTACCGTGCCGGGCATGGACCGCACCCTCGCCGCCGACCTGTCCCGCCTGCCCGACCTCCTCGACGCCGCCCGCCGCGCCGCCACCGACACCCTCGCCACCCTCGGCGAGCGCCCCGTCGTACGGCTGCCGGCCGGGCAGCCGGACCCCGAACCGCTCCCCGAACGCGGCACCGGCACCGAAGCCGCGCTCGCCGCCTTCGCCGACCGCTGGGCGCCCCGCCTCTCGGCCTCGGCCGGCCCCCGGTACCTCGGCTTCGTCACCGGGGGCGCCACCCCCGCCGCCCTGGTCGGCGACTGGCTGACCGCCGCCCACGACCAGAACTCCAACTCCGCCCTCGACGGCGCCGGCCAGGACCTCGAACGCGAGACGGTCGGCTGGCTCCGCGAGCTGTTCGGCCTCGGACCCGCGCACAGCGGCACCTTCGTCAGCGGCGCCACCATGTCCAACACCACCGGCCTCGCCATCGCCCGCGAATGGCTCGGCGAACGGCTCGGCGTCTCCCCGGCCGAGGACGGGGCCGCCGCCCTCGGCCCGGTCCGGGTGCTCTCCGGCGCCCCGCACTCCTCCATCGCCAAGGCCCTGGCCGTCCTCGGCCTCGGCCGCTCCTCCCTCGTCCCGGTGCCCACCCTGCCCGGGCGCGAGGCCGTCGACCCCGCCGCCCTCGACCGCGCCCTCGCCGACACGCCCGGCCCGGCCGTCGTCGTCGCCAACGCCGGCACCGTCAACACCGTGGACTTCGACGACCTCCGCGCCGTCGCCGCGCTGAAGGACCGCCACGACTTCTGGCTGCACACCGACGCCGCCTTCGGCGCCTTCGCCGCGCTCTCCCCGCGGTACGCCCACCTCGCCGACGGGCTCGACGCCTCCGACTCCGTCTGCGTCGACCTGCACAAGTGGCTGAACGTCCCCTATGACAGCGCCGTGCAGTTCACCCGCCGGCCCGACCTCCAGGCCCGTGTCTTCCAGAACGCCGCCGCCTACCTCGGCCCCCTCGGTGACCGCCCCGACCTGGTCCACCTCACCCCCGAGAACTCCCACCGGCTGCGCGCCCTCGCCGCCTGGTTCGCCCTGCGCGCGTACGGCCGCGAAGGCCACCGGGAGATCGTCGAGCGCGACACCGCCTGCGCCCGTGCCCTCGGCGCCGAACTGGAGCGGGACCCCGCCTTCCGGCTGCTCGCCCCCGTCCGCCTCAACGTCGTCTGCTTCACCCTCGCCGAAGATCCCGCGCCGGCCCGGCTCACGGCCCTGCGGGAGGCCGCCGCGGCCGAGGTGTTCGTCACCCCGACCGTCTACGCGGGAACCCCCGGCCTGCGCGCGGCGTTCTCCAACTGGCGCACCACGGAGGCCGATGTGCACCGGGCGGCACAGGCCCTCCGCGCCGCGGCGCACAGGACGGCGAAGGGACCCGCATGACGCAGCAGCCACTCACCCTGGCGGAGGTCGAGGCACTGGCGCGCGCCGCGCACGAAGGGCAGACCGACAAGGCCGGCCGGCCGTACGCCGAGCACCTCGCCGCGGTCGCAGCGGGCGTCCGCGCCCGCGGGGGCAGCGTCGAACAGCAGGCGGCGGCCTGGCTGCACGACGCCGTCGAGGACGACGCCCTCAGCCGGGAATGGCTGGATTCCGCCGCCCTGCCCCAGGCCGTGAAGGACATGGTCCTGGCGGTGACCAAGCGCCCCGGTGAGCCGGTCGAGGAGTACACGGCCAGGATCCTCGCCACCCCGGGCGCCCTCCTGGTCAAGGAGGCCGACCTCGCGCACAACGCGGACCCCGCCAGGCTGGCCGTCCTCGACGAACCCACCCGGCAGCGGCTGTCCGCGAAGTACACCCGCGTCCGCTCCCTCCTCGGCCTCACCGCGCAGTGACCCGTGCCCGGTTGGCGGGCACGCGCCACCGGCGGGTCGTCACGTGGCGGATAGTCGGGGCCCGTTGGTGGGAGGATGGTCCGTATGGGGGTACGCACGGCCGCGTGCCCGAGGCCGACCGGGAACGACCGAAGGTGTGATCAAAAGTGGCGATTTCGCTGTCAGTGGTGGTTCTGTTGGCGATCATCCTGGTGGTGATGATCCGCGGCAACCACATCAAGGCGGGCCCCGCGATCGTCGCGGTCCTCTTCGGCTTCTTCCTGGCGTCCAGCTCCATCGCCCCGGACGTCAACCGCTTCCTCAACTCCCTCGCCGACACCATCGCCGGCATCAAGATCTGACCGCGGACCATCAGGTCCGGCCCGAGAACGCCCGGCCCGCCTAGATCGAGTCGTCGCGTTCCAGGACGAGGCCCGTCGAGCCCTCCTCCAGGTCGACGCCGGCGTCGAGGTGCAGGTGGTACCCGTTGCGCAGCCCCGGCCCGGCAAGGCTCACAAGCCGCTCCGCGAGAAGACGAAGCCCTTCGGCGTTGCCCGTTATCAAGATCTCGAGCCCCGAGCCCTGCACGACGATCCGCGGTTCCCCCATGCCGCCACACTATCCGCAGCCGCGTCCCGGGAACGACTCAGGGCCAGGTGGAGGAAACATCCTCTGACCTGGCCCTGAGCCCAATGGAGCGGGTGACGGGAATCGAACCCGCGTAGCTAGTTTGGAAGACTAGGGCTCTACCATTGAGCTACACCCGCAACGCGCGCGCCGCAGATCCGAGGAGCGCGGCACGGAGAGCATCCTAGCGGGTCGGGACGGGGGAGCGCACACCGCATATTGCGTTCGGCCGGTGCCCGACCGCGGGCGGCCGGAAACCTTCCTGCAAAACACGGCGTGTCGGAGGGTCTCCGGCCATGTACCCTACGTGTCGCACCGACGGGGTGTGGCGCAGCTTGGTAGCGCGTCCGCTTTGGGAGCGGAAGGTCGTCGGTTCGAATCCGGCCACCCCGACCAACACCGCCGCATCGCCAAGATCGCGTTGTGGGCTGATTGCCGCTTGCGGTTACTATGCAAGCTGCGTGCCCGTGTGTCTGATGTACCGGGCCCGATCCGCTGGAACGCTGAATTCGCAGCGACAGCAGAGAACCCAGCAGTCAGCCACAAGGAGACCGAACCGTGAAGAGCGCCGTGGAGACCCTGAACCCGACTCGGGTTCGGCTCACTGTTGAGGTGCCCTTCGAGGAGCTCAAGGCCAGCCTCGACGCGGCGTACAAGAAGATCAACCAGCAGGTCACGGTGAAGGGCTTCCGCAAGGGCAAGATCCCGGCCCGCGTCATCGACCAGCGCTTCGGCCGGGGTGCCGTGCTGGAGGAGGCCGTCAACGACGCGCTTCCGAAGTTCTACACCGAGGCGATCAACGAGGCCGAGCTGAACCCGCTGGGCCAGCCCGAGGTCGACATCACCGAGCTGAAGGACGGCGAGCTGCTGGCCTTCACCGCCGAGGTCGACGTGCGCCCCGAGATCGAGATCCCGGACTTCTCCGGCATCGAGGTCGAGGTCGACGCGGTCGAGGTCTCCGACGAGGACGTCGAGAAGTCCGTCGAGCAGCTGCGCAACCGCTTCGCGTCCACCAACGACGTCGAGCGCGCCGCCGCCGAGGGTGACGTCGTCACCCTCGACCTGGAGGCCAAGGTCGAGGGCGAGGTCCTGCCGGACGGTGTCGCCACGGACGTCTCCTACACCATCGGCTCGGGCGAGCTCCTCGACGGCATCGACGAGGCCGTCAAGGGCCTGGAGGCCGGCGGCGAGGCCACCTTCACCTCGCAGCTGAAGGGCGGCTCCGCCGAGGGCAAGGACGCCGAGGTCACGGTCAAGGTCTCCAAGGTCTCCGCCCGTGAGCTGCCGGAGCTGGACGACGAGTTCGCCCAGATGGCGAGCGAGTTCGACACCCTCGACGAGCTGAAGGCCGACAGCCGCAAGCGCCTCGAGAACATGAAGCAGTACGACCAGGCCACGCAGGCCCAGGAGCGCGTCCTGGAGAAGCTGCTGGAGCTCGCCGAGGTCCCGATCCCCGAGAAGCTCCTCGAGGACGAGGTCAACACCCGCAAGCACAACCTGGAGCACCACCAGCTCGGCCAGATGGGCCTGACCCTGGAGAAGTACCTGGAGTTCCAGGGCAAGACGGTCGAGGAGTTCGAGGCCGAGACCAAGGAGCAGGCGATCAAGGGCATCAAGACCCAGTTCGTCCTGGACGCCCTGGTCAACAAGGAGAAGCTGGGTGTGAACCAGGAGGAGCTCACCGAGCACCTCATGCGCCGCGCCGCCTCCTCCGGCATGTCCCCCGACCAGTTCGCCCAGGCGGTCGTCGAGGGCGGCCAGGTCCCGATGCTGGTCGGCGAGGTCGCCCGCGGAAAGGCCCTCGCGCTGGTCGTCGAGGCCGCCAAGGTCGTCGACACCAACGGTGAGGTCATCGACCTGTCCGACGAGGAGGACGAGGTCGAGGCCGCCGCCGAGACGGTCGAGGCCGCCGTCGAGGGCGAGGCCGAGGACAAGGCCGACGAGGCCAAGTAAGCCCGGCGGGTCCCAGCGGCCCGGCAGTACCGTGCAGTACTCCTGAAGGGCCCGTACGCCGCCGCGTGCGGGCCCTTCGGCGTACCCCCGTGGCCCCCGGGAACCTTGCGCTCCGAGCGAACAGTTCGGGAACCGGGATGGCGTTGTCCGACCTGCGCGTTAGGGTCCATGAATACGAGGGCACGGGAGTACCCGGACGACGGCGAACACACCGCGCCGACCGGTCCGCGCCCCAGAACGAGACGCTGAGACGGCATGTGGCCGTCGGAGACGAGCAGGTGGATACGTGACGAATCTGAAGCCTTACGCCGCGGGTGAGCCGTCCATCGGTGGCGGCCTCGGCGACCATGTCTACAACCGGCTGCTCGGCGAGCGCATCATCTTCCTCGGCCAGCAGGTCGACGACGACATCGCCAACAAGATCACGGCGCAGCTCCTCCTCCTGGCCGCGGAGCCGGAGAAGGACATCTACCTGTACATCAACAGCCCCGGCGGCTCGGTGACGGCGGGCATGGCCGTCTACGACACCATGCAGTACATCCCGAACGACGTCGTCACCATCGGCATGGGCATGGCGGCCTCCATGGGCCAGTTCCTGCTCACCGGCGGTGCCCCCGGCAAGCGCTTCGCGCTCCCCAACACCGACATCCTGATGCACCAGGGCTCCGCCGGCATCGGCGGCACCGCCTCGGACATCAAGATCCAGGCCCAGTACCTGCTGCGCACCAAGCAGCGCATGGCGGAGATCACCGCGCACCACTCGGGCCAGACCGTCGAGACCATCATCCGCGACGGCGACCGCGACCGCTGGTTCACGGCAGAGGAGGCCAAGGACTACGGCCTCATCGACGAGATCATCACCGCCGCGTCCCTGGTTCCCGGCGGCGGCGGCACCGGGGCCTGATCCAGGCCCCGGCGATGCGCGGGGCCTCGCGCGAGGCCCCGTACGCCCGCCCGCACCAGGCAAGCCCCAGCCCGCAGAACGGCACCAGGATGGTGAACACCCAGATGCACATGAACAACCTCTCTCCCGCGAGCGGCCTCTACACCGGCCCGCAGGTGGACAACCGCTACGTCGTCCCGCGCTTCGTCGAGCGCACCTCGCAGGGCGTGCGCGAGTACGACCCGTACGCGAAGCTCTTCGAGGAGCGCGTGATCTTCCTCGGCGTGCAGATCGACGACGCCTCCGCCAACGACGTCATGGCGCAGCTGCTGTGCCTGGAGTCGATGGACCCGGACCGCGACATCTCGATCTACATCAACAGCCCGGGCGGCTCCTTCACCGCGCTCACGGCCATCTACGACACGATGCAGTTCGTGAAGCCGGACATCCAGACGGTCTGCATGGGCCAGGCGGCCTCCGCCGCCGCGGTCCTGCTCGCCGCCGGCACCCCCGGCAAGCGCATGGCCCTGCCGAACGCGCGCGTGCTGATCCACCAGCCGTCCGGCGGTACCGGCCGCGAGCAGCTCTCCGACCTGGAGATCGCGGCCAACGAGATCCTGCGCATGCGCGACCAGCTGGAGACCATGCTGGCCAAGCACTCGTCCACGCCGATCGAGAAGATCCGCGAGGACATCGAGCGCGACAAGATCCTGACGGCCGAGGACGCGCTGTCGTACGGCCTGATCGACCAGATCGTCTCCACCCGCAAGATGAACGCGGTCTGATCCTTGCCGCCGCTCGACGCGGACGCATCCCGGAATTCCGGGATGTGAACCGCGTCAAGGGGGCCCCGTACGGGGCCCCCGGCAAGGTACCGTCGGATATGAGGCACCAGGAGCCGCTGAACCAGGCGTCTCCCAGGCGAAGGGGAAGCACCTCGTGGCACGCATCGGTGACGGCGGCGACCTGCTCAAGTGCTCGTTCTGCGGAAAGAGCCAGAAGCAGGTGAAGAAGCTCATCGCAGGACCCGGTGTCTACATCTGCGACGAGTGCATCGACCTCTGCAACGAGATCATCGAGGAGGAACTCGCCGAGACCTCCGAGGTCCGGTGGGAGGAACTCCCCAAGCCTCGCGAGATCTACGAGTTCCTGGAGAGCTACGTCGTCGGCCAGGAGCCGGCGAAGAAGGCGCTCTCGGTCGCCGTCTACAACCACTACAAGCGCGTCCAGGCCGGCGAGAACGGCGGCGCGCAGGGCCGGGACGACGCGATCGAGCTCGCGAAGTCCAACATCCTGCTGCTGGGCCCGACCGGCTCCGGCAAGACCCTGCTGGCCCAGACGCTCGCCCGCATGCTGAACGTCCCGTTCGCCATCGCCGACGCGACCGCGCTGACGGAGGCCGGCTATGTGGGCGAAGACGTCGAGAACATCCTGCTGAAGCTGATCCAGGCCGCCGACTACGACGTCAAGAAGGCCGAGACCGGCATCATCTACATCGACGAGATCGACAAGGTCGCCCGCAAGAGCGAGAACCCGTCGATCACCCGTGACGTCTCGGGCGAAGGCGTCCAGCAGGCCCTGCTGAAGATCCTGGAGGGGACGACGGCGTCGGTCCCCCCGCAGGGCGGCCGCAAGCACCCGCACCAGGAGTTCATCCAGATCGACACGACGAACGTGCTGTTCATCGTGGGTGGTGCCTTCGCCGGGCTGGAGAAGATCATCGAGTCGCGTGCCGGCGCCAAGGGCATCGGCTTCGGCGCGACCATCCGCTCGAAGCGGGAGATCGAGGCGAGCGACCAGTTCCAGGAGGTCATGCCGGAGGACCTGGTGAAGTTCGGGATGATCCCGGAGTTCATCGGCCGCCTGCCCGTGATCACCTCGGTGCACAACCTGGACCGCGAGGCGCTCCTCCAGATCCTCGTCGAGCCGCGCAACGCCCTGGTCAAGCAGTACCAGCGGCTGTTCGAACTCGACGGTGTCGAGCTGGACTTCGAGCGCGAGGCCCTCGAAGCCATCGCGGACCAGGCGATCCTCCGCCAGACGGGCGCACGCGGTCTGCGCGCCATCATGGAGGAGGTCCTGATGTCGGTGATGTACGAGGTCCCGTCCCGCAAGGACGTGGCCCGCGTGGTCATCACCGCCGACGTCGTCCGCTCGAACGTCAACCCGACGTTGGTCCCCCGCATCGTCCCGAAGGACCAGGGCCCGCAGGAGAAGTCGGCCTAGCCGTTACGCGGCGCGATGCCGCAGCCGAACGCAGGAGGGGGGGGCCCCGGGGCCCCGGGGGCCCCCCCCACGCGTGAAAGGGCGTGTGGGAAACCCCCCCCCCCAAACGCCAGTTTTTAGCAAAAAACTACGGGGGTGAACAGA
>NZ_JBHWJJ010000218.1:7812-8678 GCF_042732005.1 Streptomyces sp. NPDC059851
TGCCCCCCCCCGTGTGGGGGCCGTTCCCCCCCCGACTCCGTGGGGGGGGCCCCCCCCGGATCACCGGGGCGCCCCCTCCTGCGTTCATCGGGCTTTGGTCAACCCGCGCCACGAATCGGCCATTTGTTCGCAAATGCATCCGGGTTGCACTTCGTGCGTGATGGACTGTCGGCAAGTAGGAGTCATCTTGCCGTGAGGAGTCAGTTCATGATCAGGGCGAAGCGCGCGATAGGCGTGTTGGCGGCGACGGCCATGGCGGGGGCTCTCCCCGTACTTGCTGCATCGCCGGCGCAGGCGTCCTATACGGACTGCGTGAATTGCATGAGCAACCTGGGCTACATAGTGGGCCCGAATGTCCAGGACGCCTGCGCGTACGGAGAAAACGGCAGCTTCGGTTCGATCGTTTGCCAGAACATCCTGTACAGCCTCGCCGTGAAGATGGACGACGCCAACGAGGCGTGTTACCAGGCTTCACGCGACTAGGGTCTGTTGCGAAAATGGATCTTGTTCGTTCATGATCACGTCTCGTGGGACGTGGAGATCTGACGAACGGCGAGTGGGCCCGGCTTGAGCCGCTGCTGCCGCGGGGCATCAAGCCGGGCCGGCCGCAGGTGTGGACGCGCCGTCAGCTGATAGACGGCATACGGTGGCGGACCCGCACCGGCGCCCCCTGGCGTGACGTGCCGGAACGCTACGGGCCGTGGGACCGGGTCTACGACCTGTTCCGGCGCTGGCAGCGGGACGGAACCTGGGCCGGAATCCTCACCCAGCTCCAGGCTGAGGCGGACGCCAAGGGCCTGATCACCTGGGAGGTCAACGTCGACTCCACCGTCTGCCGGGCCCACCAGCACGCCGCCGGGGCGGCG
>NZ_JBHWJJ010000219.1:0-8391 GCF_042732005.1 Streptomyces sp. NPDC059851
GATCCGCCCCCTCCCGCCTCAGCGCAGTCACCAGCTTGCCGAACTGCCGCGGGCTCAGCCCCGTGAACGGGGCTATCCAAGACGGCTCCGACGCCATGATCACACCAGCCACACCAAGATCATCCCACCTCTGACCAGCAGTAACGGGACATCCCTTAGGCCGCGGGCCGGCCGTCCTCGGGGGCTCGACGAGGCTGTTCGACGGGTAACGACCAGCAGTGCGCCCTTCGCAGTGCGTTGATAGGCAGGTCGTCGCGGGTCCGATGGCTGCCCGCCGGCCATGCGCGTTCGCCGAGGGGGCGCGGGTGTCCGCCGGTTCTTCCAGCTGCTCGAAGGCCCTCCGCCTGGGCTACCACGGTCACGGAGGGTGTTCATCGCTTGGGGGTCGCCGGCGTCGGCGGCGCGCTGCAACCACGTCCAGGCTCCCTCGGTGTCCCCCTGGTCTCCCAGCAGGACACCAAGGTTGAACGTTCCCCCTTCCCCTTCCTGCGCATCTTCAGCCACCGCGTACCCTCGATCGTGGCGTACCCCCGTGCATCCGGCGACAGCTCGTGCCGGGCCCATGGAGCGCGGTCCGGGCAATCGGCTCCGGGCCCGGCAGTCCGCCGCGACCGGACCCCTCTGTGCACCCGTGCCGCGCACGAGTGCACCGCCCTCACCCAGCGTTGCTGATCGCCTCCTTCAAGGGGTTCACGAGCCGGCGCGGGCGGCGGTGACGCTTCCCGCCCATACGCCCGGTTTCCGCTGGGCCCAAGGCGCGGCCTGCTCCAGTTGGCCGGCGAGGCGGAAAAGGACGTCCTCGCGGTTGTGGCCGGCGGCGAACTGGATGCCGATGGGCAGGCCCGTGGCGGGGTCGGAAGCCAGCGGAACGGACATGGCCGGGGTGCCCGCGACGTTGAAGGCGGCGGTGAAGGGCGAGCGGTGGAACAGGTGGGCCGTCCAGCCCTGGCCATCGATGTCGGCGCCTTCTGCGTACGTGCCGAGATGGACCGGCAGCTCGGGCAGGGTCGGGGTCATCAGCAGGTCATGGCGGGTGAAGTAGTCGCCGACGGCTCGCGCCACCCGGTTGCGTACGTCCAGTGCCCGGACGAACTCGGGACCGGTGACCTTCTGGCCCCACGCGTAGCTCGCCAGTGTCTGCGGCTCCAGGGTGGAGGCGTCGATCGGGCGGCCGGTCGCCGCGGCGAAACCCTCGATCCAGGTCACCTGGTTGGCCGTCCACAGCCGGGCGTTGGCCAGGACGAACTCCTCCCAGGCCACACCGAGGTCCATCCGTACGGGCTCCACCTCGTGGCCGAGCGATGCGGCGAGCCGGGCGGTCTGCTCGGTGGCCGTGGTGATGGCCGGGTCCACGCCCCGGCCGCTCCACGGGGTGGTGAGCAGGCCGATGCGCAGGCGGCCGGGGGCGCGGTCGACCTCCTGCGCGTAGGGGCGGAGGGGGGCCTCGGCTGCATAGGGATCGCCGGTCTCGGGGCCGCTGACGAGGTCGAGCAGCGTCGCGCTGTCGCGCACGGAGCGGCTGAGCGCCCCGTGGACGGCCAGCCCGTTGAACACCTCGTCTGCGTCAGGGCCCATGGAGATCCGGCCCCGGGTGGGTTTGAGGCCGAAGAGCCCCGTGCTCGCGGCCGGGACGCGGATGGAGCCGGCGGCGTCGGTGGCGTGCGCGAGCGGGACTATGCCGGCGGCCACCGCTGCGGCAGACCCCCCGCTTGAGCCGCCGGGCGTGCGGGAGAGGTCCCAGGGGTTGCGGCAGGCTCCGTACAGGAGTGGCTCGGTGGTGGTGCTGTAGGCGAACTCGGGGCTGGCGGTGCGCCCCAGGGTGACCAGGCCCGCCCGCCGGAAGCGCCGCATCAGGAAGGAGTCGCTCCGGGCCGTGTTCCCCTCGGCCAGGCGGCTGCCGAGTTCAACCCGCTTGCCGGCCATGGACACGGCGATGTCCTTGAGGAGGAAGGGGACCCCGGCCAGCGGTGTGCTGCCCGGGGCCGGACGGTCCTCGGCGGGCCAGCGTTCCACCACGGCGCCCAACGAGGGGTTGACCGCGCCCATCGCCTCCTGCGCGGCGGCCGCCACCTCGGCGGAGGTGACCTCCCCCCGGGCCACGAGGGAGGCCAGGGCGACGCCGTCGAAGCTGGTGTATTCGGAAAGGTTCATCGTCATCGGTCGTCATCCGTTCTCGCGGTGTAGGCGATACTCGACGCTCCCGCACGATACCGGACGGTATCGTGCGGGAGTGAAGGGTAACCTAGCATGATCACGGAAAGCCGCGGTGCAGCAGCGCAGCAGCGCAGCACGGAGCAGCAGAGGAGCGAGGCAGGCATGAGCGGTACCCCCAGGCCCGGGCGGGACTCGCGGGTGGCCCGGCTGCCGCCCCGCGAGCGGATTCTGGACGCGGCGGAGGAGCTGTTCGCGCTCGAAGGCATCAAGGCCGTGAGCGTCCAGGCCATCGCCGACCGGGCCGAGACCACGAAGATGGCCCTGTACCGGCACTTCGCCACCAAGGACGTCCTCATCGAGGAGTGGCTGCGGATCGTCGCGGCCGGCTACACGGCGGCGTTCGACGCAGCGGAGGCCGCCCACCCGGACGACTATCGCGCGCAGGTCCTCAGCGTCGCCTCGTTCGTCGCGGACGGGCTGCCGGACGTCTCCCACCGCGGCTGCCCGTTCGTCACCTCCATCGCCGCGTTGCCCGATCGCACCCATCCCGCACGCCGCCTGATCGAGGCCCACAAGGCCGGCCAGCTGCGTCGCCTCGAAGGCATGTGTGCGCGGGCGGGGCTGCCCCGGCCGGAGGAGGCCGCCACAGAGGTCACGTTCCTCCTGGAAGGCGCCCAGGTCAGCGCGCAGAACGGGAGTGTCGGACCAGGGGCCGGCGAGCTGTTGAGGGCGATGGTCGCCGCCGTCCTGGACCGGCAGGCAGCGGCCGGCGGGCAGGGCTGACCGGCCGCTGGAGCCGCGGCGGCAGCCCCTACGAGCACGCCGCGGGGCAGATGAAGTCCGCCCGGACGGCCCACCCCCGCATGACGGGGGCGCGTGTCCCAGTGCAGGGCCGTGCAGGCGATCACGTGCCGGCGGGCCCCGCGGACCGCGGCGCGCCGGGTGGGTATCGGCCTGGTGGTGGGCTTGGGGTCGGCGACGGCACCGACCTCGTCGTGCGGCCGCCGAGCCGCAGGGGCGCCTTCGACCGGCCCGGCACCTTTGGATGGGCGGACACACGCATCGCTGTGGCCGGGCGCGGCGTGCCCGGCCGGCACACCCGGCGAGCCCGCGACCGTGGCCCGTTCCGTAGGGACAGATCATCCGGAGGGGGTGTAGGCGGTGCCGCGTGCGGGGAGGTAGCCGTCAGGCTCCCCAACGGGACTCGTGGCGGTCTGCACCAGACCGTCGACAGGCTGGACAGAAGGATGATCATGGCTCGTGGCACGGTGAAGTGGTTCAACTCCGAGAAGGGCTTCGGTTTCATCGCCCAGGACGGGGGAGGGCCGGATGTCTTTGCGCATTACTCCAACATCGCCGGACACGGCTACCGGGAGCTGCGCGAGGGCGAGGCGGTCACCTTCGACGTGACCCAGGGGCAGAAGGGCCCTCAGGCAGAGAACATCGTTCGCTCCTGACCCGCAGACCGTGAGCGGCGCCGTCGGCGCTTCGTAAGCGTGTGGACGGGCGCGCCCATCGCCGGCGGCGCGCTCGTTCGCGGTGCTGGGCCCTGTCGGCGATGTGAGTCTTCGGCTGTGGATCATGATGTCGTGATACGTCGTCATGAACTCTCCGACGAGTGGACCTCATTCGTCCGCGGCTGCCCCGGCCTGCGCCGGGCGGCCGCGGCTGAACGACCGGACGGTCCTCACCGGGCTCCGTGGAGATTCCGGACCGGGGTCGCACCGGTGCGGGTCGTCCACCACGCTCCACACTCGTGTCCGTCGCTGGGCGGCGTCGCCTGCGCCGACGCCGCCGACGGTGAGTGTGGGACGTCCCGGCATCAGCGCCGGACCCGGTAGATGCCGAGGGTGATCAGGGACGTCGCGGCGTTCCGCCGGTGTCCTTCCTCGTACGCGGGGTCGTCGGCGAAGCCGGTGAGGAGCCTGATGCCCGGCCGGCTGAAGCGCGGGGCGTGGGGTGGGGGAACTCGCCGTACCGACTCCGAGCTCTGGACAGACAGCTGGTCACGCCGAGTGGGGCGAAGGCCACGGGCGTCCGGCCCGGATGTGCAGCCAGCCCAGCCATGAGTGACGTGATCACGGAGGTGGGCACCCTGGTCTCACCCGCGGTCGACGCCGGCTACACCTCCGCCGCAGGCCTCGACGCAGCCACGAAGTCCGGCCCGTGCCGGACGACTTCGGCCGATGGGAAACCCCGCCGCTCGGGCTCAATGCGTGCCGATCGCTTGCTGGTAGTCGAAGAAGCCGGTCGGGTCGTATTTCCGCTTCACATTGACCAGGCGGGGGTAGTTCCTGCCGTAGTAGGCCTGTCGCCAGTTCTCCAGTGTCGGGTCGGGGAAGTTCTGGTACGCGCCTTCGGGTGACCTGTCGCCGAAGATGTCGTCGTAGAACTGCTTGAGCCAGTGGAGGTTGGCTTCGGCGACGCCGGGGAGGTCGTAGTCCGCCCAGGAGGTCTCGGCGGCGAAGACGAAGAGGTCGTCCCGGTGGACGAACGCGGTCGCGCTCGGCGGTACCTCGTTGATCTCACCGCCGAGGGCGAACATTGCGAACCCGGCTCCGTCCTCGTTGCCGCTGCCGGGCCAGTCCAGCAGGCGTTCGGCTGCCGCGCTGACCTGCTGATCGGTCAACAGGGTACGGGAGTCCAGGATCGCCGATTTGGTGGCGAAGCGTTCGATCGGTGTGGTGGCGCTCAGCAGTACGCTCGCCTCACCGGGCGCGACCTGACGAACGGACGTGCTGTTGCGGGCGCGTTCCTCGGCCGTGCCGATCTCGAGCAGCGGGTCGAGGACGGCACGCAGTTCCTGGACGGTGCCGTAGAACTGGCCGATGGCGTTGACGTTGGCGTTCGCATGGATCTGCGTCCTGGTCGTGCCGTTGGTACCGATGCCCAGACGCAGATGGAACCGCCTGTCGCCCACGGTCTCCCGGGCGATGTGCTGCGCGGCGGCGATCACCGGCAGTACGGAGTCCAGGCTCCAGCGGAGCTGGTAGAAGCCCACGGTGCCCTCGAAATGCTCGTACTGGAAGGTGAACGAGGTGTGGACACCGAAGTTGTTGCCGGCTCCGCCGCGGCAGGCCCAGAACAGGTCGGGGTGCGCGTCCTTGCTTGCCTTGACCGTGCTTCCGTCGGCGAGCACGACGGTCGTGGCAACGAGCCGGTCGCAGGTCAGGCCGAACATCTTGTCGCTGAAGCCGATACCGCCGCCGAGCACGAGCCCTGCGACCCCGACGCTGGGGCAGCGGCCGGTCGGCACGAACATGCCGTGGTTCTCCAACAGCGGATGCAGGTCGCCATTGGTGACGCCGGCCCCCACGGTGACGGTACCGGCGTCGTGCACGACCTTCATCGGCCCGTAGACCCGGGCGCGGGCAGCACCGCCCGGCATCGGAGTGGAGACGATGCTCTTCATGCGGGCCATGTTCAGCAGCAGGCCCGTGGTGGTCGAATACCCGGCGTAGTTGTGTCCCAGCCCGGAGCGCGGTACGGCGGGCAGCCCTACCGCGCGAGCCCAGCGGATCGCTTCGGAAACGTCCTCGGTGGTCGCGCAGGCAACGATGCCGGCGGGCCGGATGCCGTCGTACCGGTGGTTGTACGGCAAGGCGAGCGACGGGTACACGGAGCTGTGCGGTCTGTAGAGGGTCGCGCCGGGGGACAGCGCACCGGCCAACCGCTTCCAGTCCCGAGCGTCAACTGGCCCTGTTGCCTCAGCTGCCGCAGCCGCGCTCTCCGGTGCCCGCAGCCCCAGCGCCCCGCCGATGCCGCCCAGCACACCGACCCGCAGCACGTTCCGCCTGTCGATCACAGTGACCTGCCCTCACGCAGCGGTCGCAGACTTCGCCTGCGATTCCATCGGCCAGTTCTTCGATCGTCGACCGGTGCCGTCCCCATCGGCTGACCACTCACCGGATGCACCATACGAAAGGACCAGAGACGCACTGCCGAACAGCTCAGACGCACACTCGGGGCTGTCCTTCGGGGTCTCCGGCGCCGACGCCTTCACTGCCGTTACGAACGTGCCGTCAGCGCCTTTACCATACGGTGCTCGGCAAAGGCGCTGACGGCTTCGAACGTCCAGGGGACGGGCACAGCCGCGCGGTCCTCAAACCGAGGGCTGTGCCGACGCGACCATGGAATTGCCCGCGGTCCGGCCGGCGTGGCCACGGCGCCCATCGCCCACGAGCCCAGGACCAGCCCTTCGTCGCCGGGCGTCAGGAGGTGAGGCGCAGTGGCGGAGCCGGGGCGCCGGCCGATCCGGCCGGCGTGGGCCCCGGTGTCGTTTCACTGCTGATCAGGACGGCCCGGTCGGGTCGGCTGCAGCGCGTTGGCGAACACGTAGTCGGCAACGTTGGTGCCGATCTCCCTCCCGTCCTCGGCGTCCCAGCGGAAGTGCACGCCCAGCCAGAGTCGGCTGAACTCGCCCTCCTCGGCGACCTGGCTGAAGCTGTTCATCCGGCGGGCCGGCACGAGTGTGTGCGGGTCCTCGGAGTGTGCGGTGAACGAGACGTCGTCACGGCCGAAGTAGTGCTGCATCGCGCCTGCCCACGCAGCCGTGAAGTTGGCGTGCCCGGAAGTCCAGGCGGGGAAGCACGGGGTCCATGGTTTCCCCGATCGGTCCGCGCTGAGGGGCTGCCAGTCCGCGTTCTCGCCGCCCGTCGCCTGGATCGCGGACACCGGGCGCCACTCGTTGATCGGGCTGTCCAACTTGCTGTCCCAGGCCGCGATTCCGGCATCCGCCAACGACAGTGCCGACAGCGCGAACAAGCGGGTGGTCTCGTACGTGTTGAGCTTGAACTTCTTGGCGACGGTCCCGGTCAGCTGGAGCAGTTGGCCCGGGGGGTGGTAGGTGCCGTTCAGGTCGTGGTCCCAGAACCAGCCGACGACGGTCTGATCGTAGGTGCGCTCGGTGGAGTCGACGGCACCGACCCGTCGCACCTCGTCGAGCTGGCGCGCGTACTCCGGGCTGGCCAGCATTTCGGTGTAGGAAGTGAAGCCCCGCAGGCTGGGAGGCCGGAACTGCGAGCCGGAGCGGAGCACGAACGGCTTCACCTTGCCCCAGTTCGGGGTCACCGCGTCACTCGGCTCCTTGCAGGCCCCTTCGTCCTCCGTCGCCTCTTCACCCGTCGGCCGCCAGGCGCCAGGGGTGGTGGTGTCGCCGTCGTAGACCTCCGGGTTGTCCGAGCCGTCGCCCGCCCGGGCCTCGTTGATCTGCCTCACCACGCGGTCGACCACCAGGCGGTCGAGGGGCTCGTAGGCGTGGGGGGAGCGGCCGGTCCGGGCCTTGTACTGGGCGTCGATGTAGGCCTGATCGCCCGGGTACAGCTCGGAGATCATCCGGTACGCCGTACGGTCGATCAGCCGCTTCTCTTCGTCGGGGCCCGGCCGCGACGATTCGCTGGCGTACTTCAGCGGGCGGTTGAGGTACGGCTGGTACTTCAGGGTTCCGTACGTGTACTGGTAGGCGCTCTCGGCGTTGTAGATCGCCGCGAAGACCATCGCCCCGGACCTGGAGAGTTTGCCGGGCGAGGCGTCCCAGCCCCGCGCATTGCGGAAGGTCTGGAGCAGGACCTCGTTCCAGTACTGCGTCGGATCGTCCTTGTGCCCTGCCACAGCGGCGGCCTGCGGCGCACCGGCCGCCACCGGACTCAGTCCGGCGAGCAGGGCGCCGGCCACGGCGACGGCCCGTAGCCGTCCCAGGCGTCGGCCGGGGCGGGACTTCAAGCGTGGGGGCACGGACTTCGTGGCGGATCTACGGCCATGGCTGGGCTTGAGGGGCACGGCATTCCTTTCACGTCGCTGATCAACAGCGGCAGAGTAATGTCGGATATGTCGCGATCGAGGTCAACCACGCCGGTATGTCGATGTTCTTATGTTTATAGTGACTTGAGTGGAAATGATCACATGATTGCGATCGCCGAAGTCGAGCTGTGATGGTTCAGGCGTGAAGAGGTCTCACTGCACCTTCTCCGTGGGGTCCACTCGTGTGAGTGACTCCAGACCCCGTCGAACGTGGATGTCTGAGGCTTGCTCCGCGGAGGAGCGCGCCCGGTCGATGAGGCTCTTTGGACCGGAGGTCCTCCATCCGCCGCCCATGTCTCGTCCGCTACCGCCCGGGTCGTCGATCGCCTGTGCTCCGAACCGGCAGGAACGTTTTGCCGCGATGGCGCCCGCGTGGCTGAATCAACCATTTCAATGAGCGCGGCTGAGCCCCCCTGCCGGTCGGGAGGGGGGCTCAAA
>NZ_JBHWJJ010000220.1:0-8233 GCF_042732005.1 Streptomyces sp. NPDC059851
TCACTTGTTCTCGGTGATCGGTGTTTGGTTCGGGGGGGGGTCTGTGTGATTCTGCGTGCGCGTCGGCGGGGGCGCGCCGCCGCGCGCGGCCGCGCCCGCCCCCCCCCCCCCGGCGCCCCGCCCCCCCGGCTGGCCGCCCCGCCCATTGCCCGTCAGCCCTCTTCTGAGCCTCCCGGGAATCCGGCCGTCGAAGCACCCGGGCATATCCGCGGGGGAACGCGGCGGCCGGTCGGCCGGGACCTGCCCCTTCACCGTTGACCGCGTTCTGTGGGAACGGTGAACGGGTGACCTTCCACGATCCCGCCCGGGACGTTTCCCTCCCCGCCGCCGAGACCGCGCGCCGCAGGCTCCGGCCCGATCCACCGGCTGAAACGCCTGGTCAGGACCCTCGCCCCGGCGATCGTGCGGCGTGGCCGGGCAGTGCCGGCACCGGGGCGTGCTGGTCGCGGTGCCGGCCCGTGCCTAAGCTGGAACGGTCAGAGAAAGGACTGCCGCGTGCACAGCCGCAGCGGGAAGGACAGCCCGGACATCGAAGTCGATACCCAGGGCGATAGGGCCGTGGTACGCCCCTATGGCGAGATGGACATCGCCCGCGCCCAGGCCTTCCGCCAGGCGCTGTTCGAGGCCCTGGCCGGCGAGCCGCGCCCGAGCGACGTGGTGGTCGATCTGCAGCACCTGTCCTTCTGCGACTCCTCCGGGCTGAACGTTCTGCTGGACGCCCGGACCGCGATCGCCGCGACCGGCCAGAACCTTTACCTGGCCGCTCCCAGGGAACAGTTCCTGCGCCTACTGGAATTCTCCGGCGCCACGCAATTGTTCACCATCGAACCCGTGCCGCCGTTCTGAGGCGGTCCGGGTCTCCCCACGGTGACCTGCTCACGCCCCAGGCCGCTACCCTCCGTGCCCGCGGGCGACCCCTGCGGACCCCGGTACGCCCTCGACCGGCAGCTCCAGGCTGAGCCGGTAGCCGCCGTCGGCCGTCGGCCCCGAGGTGACGTTCCCGCCGAGAAGGGCGGCGCGCTGGCTCAGGCCGACCAGTCCGTAGTGGGCACCGGGCAGCGGTAGCGCGGGCCGGCTGGGCGCGGTGTTGGTGACCGTCACCCGGATCAGGCCCCTCTCGTGGCGCAGGTCGACCTTCGCGGTGGCGCCGGGCGCGTGTTTGCGCGCATTGGTCAGAGCTTCCTGAATGGTGCGGTAGACGGCCCGCTGCACGGTCGGCGGGAGTCCGTCGGGGAGCTGCGCGCTCAGCTCGGTCTCGATGCCGCTGCTGTCGACCAGCTGCTCGATGTCGGCGAGGGAGGGCTGGGGGGTGAGCTCCGTCAGCCGTCCCCCGGACGCCCGCAACACGCTGACCATGTGGCGCAGCTCGTCCAGGGTCTGGACGCTCAGCCGCCGGATCGTGGCCGCCGCCTCCTTGACCTCCGCGTCCCGCGCACCGACCTGGAGTGCACCGGCCCGCACGGCGATCAGGCCGACCTGGTGGGACACCACGTCGTGCATCTCACGCGCGAGCTGCGCCCGCTCCTTGGCCAGGACGGCCTGGGCGGTCAGCATCTGCTCGTGGTCGCGCGCCTCCGAGATCTCCGCCAGTCGCGCCGACAGGTCCCGCCGGGTCTGGACGAGCTGCCCCAGGAAGACCGGGGCGGCCGCCGTCGCCGCCGTGTACCCGAACCTGATCAGCGTCGCGGCGCTCGTCAGGTCGAGGCTCGGCGTGAGCAGCGCCGGCATCGAGGTCATGTCACTGAACGTGAAGGCCAGGGCGCAGGCCGCGAGGAGGATGCGGTGGCGGCTGAGCGAGGCGAGGGTGTACAGCGCGACGAGGCAGGCGAAGACCGCGTCCGAGAACAGGACGGCGGGCAGGGTGAGCACGAAGGTCAGCAACGGCAGGCGGCGGCGCAGGAGCAGGGCGAAGGCCGCGGCGAGGCCGCAGGTCATGCGCAGCGGCTCGTCACCGTCCCAGTGGACCCAGACGTCCACCAGTGCGACCGCCACCACGGCGGCGTCCAGCAGCACGGCTGTACGGCGGCTGATCATTGCGTCTCCGTCCCCAGGAGGCCGGCCCGCTGGGCGAGCAGGGCCGCCTGGACGCGGCCTCCCACCTCGAGCTTGGTGAGGATGGCGCTGACGTGGTCCTTCACCGTGCCGGTACTCAGGTGCATCCGTTTGGCGATGTCGGCGTTGGACAGTCCCTCGCCGATCAGGACGAGCACGTCGCGCTCCCGGGCGGTCAGCCGTTCGAGCAGGCGCGCCTCGGGGGCCTGCGCCCCCGCGGTCAGGAAGCCGTCCACCACGGTCCGCGTGACCTTCGACGACAACACGGTGCCGCCCTCAGCCAAGGAGCGCACCAGGAACGGAAGCTCCTCCGGGTCGGTGTCCTTGAGCAGGAAACCGGCTGCGCCGGAGCGCAGTGCCGTCTCCACGTACGCGTCCATGTCGAAAGTCGTCAGAATGGCCACCACCGGCGGAGCGGGCAGCCGGCGCAGCTCGGCCAGGACGGTGAGTCCGTCCACGTCCGGCATCCGGATGTCCAGCAACACCAGATCGGGCGCCGTCTCGCGCACCGCCGGCAGTGCCTGCCCGCCGGAAACGGCCCCCACGACCTCGATCCCGTCCGCGGCGTCAAGGATGTGCTGGAAGCCCGTGCGGATCAGCGCTTCGTCGTCTACCACCAGAACCCGGATCACGCGTGCTCCATTCGACAATCTGGACCACGGTCCGATTCGTACCACGTCGAGGGGTTCCGCGCAGGTGCCCGGCGGCCGGACCCACCGCTCGGCAGGCACCCACCAGCCGATCAGCGGGGGCGTTCGGGACACGTGACGGATGGTTGCGGCGGCAACGATCGCCGAACCTGATCGTGTGCGCGCATCCCGGCGCCGGCGCTCCCCAGGACCCTGCACTGGTGGCTCTGCCGAGGAGCGACGGCGTACGGCCCGTACGCCGCGACCGCGACCACTCCCGCCACGCCGGTCAGACCGGCCGGTTCGGCGGTCACGCTCCGGCGCCACGCCGGAGGCAGAAGGAGGACAGCCATGACGGTCCGTCTGACACTCGTGTGTGCGTCCGCGGGGAACACCGCCGGCATCTTCGGCGACCGGCCCCGAGGCGCGGGGGCGCCGTACTCGGCGACCACGGCCGGTGCGTCCCCGTCACCCCACTCGACCACACTCCGGGCCCCCTCGAACCGCTGTGCGACCACCGCCGACGAGTTCGGACTGGAGGCCACTCCCGAGCCGGCCCTGCGTGATTTCGACTACGGAGAGTGGGGCGGCCACCAGATAGACGAGATCGCCGCCACCAACCCCTACGGTTTCAGCGCATGGCTCACGGACCCCGATGCCAGACCACACGGAGGGGAATCCGTCCGGCAGCTCTGCCACAGGACCGCCACCTGGCTGTACGACCTGCCGCAGGACCAGGAGGACATGCTGGCCATCACCGAGCCGGGCGTCATCCGCGCCACGATCCTGCACGTCCTGTCCGTTCCGGACGCGGCCTTCTGGCACCTCAAGGTGCCTCCCCTGTCCACCGTGACCGTCACGTCACGCGCCGGCAGCTGGGACGTCCAGCTCGACGGCATCACGCTCTGAACCGTTCGCAGGGCCCGGGCCCCCGCCGCGGCGGGGGCCACCGGCGGCTCTGGGGAGCCACCGAGGGTCGCCGCTACACGTCTCCGGCCACGCCCGGCGGCTGCGGTGACATCGAGTACTGCCCGGCAGCGGCGTTGTCGAGGACTGTCCGGCAGTGGCGTTCGCCCTCGGCCCGGCCGGGCCGGACCCCGGCCAGACGGTCGGCTCGCCATGGCCTCCGCTCGCGGCGTCGCGCCGGGAGCGCTGGCCGCCGTCACGGGGTGGACCCGGTGCGTTCCTGGGTGCGGAAGGTGCGGCGGTAGGTGTCGGGCGGAACACCGACGGCGCGGTTGAAGTGCCGGCGGAGTGTGGTGGCGGTGCCCATCCCCGTGGTGGTGGCGATGACCTCGATGGTGGCATCGGTGCCTTCCAGGAGTTCCTGGGCGTGGCGGATGCGTTGGCCGTGGAGCCACTGCAGGGGCGTGGTACCGGTGACGGTCTTGAAGCGCCGGGTCAGGTGGCGGGAACTCATGCGGGCTTCCCGGGCGAGGTCCTCGACGGTGAGCGGTTCGTCGAGGCGGGCCAGGATCCAGGGGAGGAGCTCGGCCAGGGGATGGTTGCCGGGTGCGGGAACGGGAGTGCGGACGAACTGGGCCTGGCCGCCCTCGCGGTGGGGTGGGACGACCAGCCGGCGGGCGATGGTGTTGGCGATCGTGGTCCCGTGGTCGAGTCGGACCAGATGGAGGCACAGGTCCATCGCTGCGGCCTTCCCGGCGGAGGTCAGGACGCTGCCGTTGTCGACGTACAGGACGTCGGGGTCGACGGTGATGCCGGGGTGGCGGCGGGCCAGTTCACCGGTGTGGGCCCAGTGGGTGGTGGCGCGCCGGCCGTCGAGGAGTCCGGCGGCGGCCAGGACGAACGTGCCCGTGCACAGGGACACCACGCGTGCCCCGGCCCCGTGGGCGGCGCGTACCGCGTCGACGAGTTCGACCGGTGGGTCGCGGTCGACGTCGGCCCAGCCCGGCACGATCACGGTGTCCGCGCGCGCCAACCCGTCGAGTCCCTCGTCCGGCTCCAGCCGGAACCTGTCCACGACCACCGGCCCCGACCCGCACACCGAGAACCGGTACCAGGGGTCCACCAGATGGGTCAGGTCCGAGCCGAAGACCTCGCAGGCCAGGGACAACTCGAAATGGAGCATTCCGTCGGTGACGGCCAACGCGACGCTTCGCATGTCGGGAAGTGTACGTGCCGTGTCGTTCCGGACACTGGTGGGTGTGGACCGACCCCGGCCAGGATGGGCCCGTCACAGCGCACCGGCCGCCGCGAGAAGACGGCGGAGCCCGGTCGCACAGCAAAGGCGAGGCAGGGGAGCGGTTTTCGTGAACGGCACGGCGCACAACACGGTGGCGGTCTACGGCGCGTACGGACACACGGGAAGGTTCGTGGTGGCCGAGCTTGCCGCCCGCGGGTACGTGCCGGTCCTCGCCGGCCGCGACGCTACGAAGCTGACCGCCCTGGCGGACGCGACCGGGCACGGGGCCCGCCCCGCTCCGGTCGACGACGCAGCCGCCCTCGACCGCGCACTGGCCGGAACGGCTGCGGTGATCAACTGCGCGGGTCCGTTCGCCTCGACGACCGGCCCGGTCATCGAGGCGGCCCTGCGGGCCGGGATCCCGTACCTGGACGTGGCCGCCGAGCTGGAGGCCAACCTCGACACCTTCGCCCACTACGCCGACCGGGCCCGCGAGGAGAAGGCGGTCGTCGTCCCGGCGATGGCGTTCTTCGGGGGCTTGGGCGACCTCCTGGTCACGGCCGCGATGGGGGACTGGGCCCACGCCGACGAGGCCCACATCGCCTACGGCCTGAGCGACTGGCACCCCACCGCAGGAACCCGCCTGTCCGGCGCGGTCTCCCGCGAACGGCGCGGCGAGTACCGCCTGCGCTACAGCGGCGGCACCTGGCAGCGCCGTACCGACACCCCGCCCACCACCGAATGGCCCTTCCCCGCCCCGATGGGCCCCCGCCCGGTCGTCACCGAGTTCACCATGGCCGACGTCGTCACCGTCACCGACCACCTGTTGATCCGGGACGTCCACACCCACATGGCCGTTGGTGCCGCCCAGGACATCGCCTCGTCCGAGACCCCCACGCCCACTGCCACCGACGAGCTCGGCCGTTCCGACCAGACCTTCCTGGTCGACGTGGTCGTCCGCTCCGGCGGCGTCGAGCGCCGCGCCGTCGCCGAGGGCCGCGACATCTACGCCGTCACCGCGCCCCTGGTCGTCGAAGCCCTCGACCGCGTCCTGACCGGCCGGATCCGCACCACCGGTGTCGCCTCCGCCGGCCGCATCTTCGACGCCCCCGACTTCCTCGCCGCCCTCGCGCCCCACATCAGGCTCAGCCCTGACGCCTGACGCCTCTCGGCCGTAGCTCGGACCGGCGGCACGACCACCCGCGAGCCACCGTGTCCAACGGCAGTCCGGCGACATCGAGGTCGACGGCGTCCCGGCCGTCCGCGGTCCGCGTCGAAAACGCCCTCATCGCCGGCCCCTACATCGTCCGCACACCTGCAGCTCGGACAGCACCCGTCGATTGCCGCACACCACGACAAGGGGACCACACCATGACCAGACGAACGACGGCCCCACAGGGCGCCGGCACCTTCCTCAAGACCGCGCTGGCCCTGCAGACCCTGACCCTCTTCTGCCAGGCCGTCACCGCCGGAATGCTGCTGACCTCGCCCCTCGCCGGCGAGGTGCACCACGTCGGATCGCGCGTGATGTACGGCGCGTCGATGCTGTACGTGCTCGCCGCGATCCTGGCCTGGCGCCCAGGCGGCGGATCACCCCGCCCCGTCCTGCACGCCACCGGTTTCCTCCTCCTCGCCTCGGCACAGGTCGTGCTGGGCATCGCCCACGTGTCCTCGCTCCACGTCCCCCTGGGCGTGGTGATGTTCGCCCTCAGCACCCTGGCCCTGGTCCGGGCACTGTCCCCGCACTTGCTGGCGCGTCCCGCTGCCAGGCCGTAGCCGCCGAACGCAACCGCCGAACGCAACCGCCGTACGGGTCTGACCGGCCCGTGCCACGCCCTCACAGCCCGCGGACCGTCCCCGTGCTGGGCGAGGAACGCGCCGGTGAAAGCAGCGGTGTCGTCGGTGGCGAGGTCATCCGGCCCGTCCGGCCGACGGGACATCTGGTTTCCGGACGCCGACCGCGCGTGCCGGCATTCCGTCATGTCGACGGGGGAAGTACCTGCAACGGTGGCTGGCGCGGTGCAGGAGCTGCGGGAGATCGCCCACTCGTGGGTCGACGGGCAGCACGTGGAACCGGACCTCTTGACCGAAGCTGCTCTGCGTGCCGTGTGCGCCGGCGTCGACACACCGTCACTGCTGCACCTCGCCGCGCTGAACCGCTGCGAGCACGACCTGGCCCCGGAGCTGTTCGGCCGGGTGATGGACGAGCTCGGTTTCGGTTTCCACCCGCCCCAGGACTACTGGGAAGGCCGGCTGGCGCTCGCCCGCTGGTGGGCTTGCGAGATCGTCGGAGGCTGGCTCGACCCCGCGGAGGGCACCGCCCTCATCTTCTACGACGTGGCAGAGGCCTACGGGCGCTGCGAGGAGTTGAACCCCCTGATCGACGCGATAGCGGCGTACTGGGAGAACGGCGGGCCACAGCGCTCCCCGGAAGACACCACCGCACAGCTGGACCAGATCGCCCGGCAACTCGTGGCCCGCATTCCGCCCCCCGGTCCACCCCTCCTGACGGCATGAACACCCGCCCTGGGCGGCATCGAGCGGTACCCGACAGCGCCCCGCGGCTGACCCGCTCCTCGCCGCGCCCACGGTCCGGCCAGGGGGCGGCCGGACCGCGAGCGCGGGCGTGACGACGTCTACCCGCACCGCCTGCAGCGCTCCACCCGGGGCCGGGCGGTCCGCTCGGAAGGGACGACGGGGTTGCGCAGGGGCGTCCCTCAGGCGCCGATGTAGTCCGCCAGGTGCTCGCCCGTGAGGGTGGAGCGGGCGGCGACCAGGTCGGCGGGGGTGCCCTCGAAGACGATCTGGCCGCCGTCGTGTCCGGCGCCGGGACCGAGGTCGATGATCCAGTCGGCGTGTGCCATGACCGCCTGGTGGTGTTCGATGACGACGAGTGACTTGCCGGAGTCGACGAGCCGGTCGAGCAGGCCGAGGAGCTGCTCCACATCGGCGAGGTGGAGGCCGGTGGTCGGCTCGTCGAGGACGTAGATGCCGCCCTTCTCACCCATGTGCGTGGCCAGCTTCAGGCGTTGCCGCTCGCCGCCGGACAGGGTGTTGAGCGGCTGGCCGAGGCTGAGGTAGCCGAGGCCGACGTCCAGGAGGTGTTCGAGGATCTTGTGCGCGGCCGGGGTGCGGGATTCGCCCTCGCTGAAGAACTTCTCCGCCTCGGTCACTGACATGGCGAGTACCTCGCTGATGTCCCGGCCGCCGAGGTGGTACTTCAGCACCGACGCCTGGAACCGCTTTCCGTCGCAGTCTTCGCAGGGGTTGGACACCCCGGCCACGATGCCCAGGTCGGTGTAGATGACGCCGGTGCCGTTGCAGGTGGGGCACGCGCCCTCGGAGTTGGCGCTGAACAGCGCCGGCTTCACCCCGTTGGCTTTGGCGAAGGCCTTGCGGATCGGGTCGA
>NZ_JBHWJJ010000221.1:0-8119 GCF_042732005.1 Streptomyces sp. NPDC059851
GCCGGGCGGCATCAGTCCGCGGGCTGCTCCGCGGACGGTCTCACACGCACTCACGACCATCGCGGGAGAGAAGCCGTGTCCGTACCGTCGACGATCGACCACACCGCCAAGAAGCACAGCCCCCAACTCGCGTACTGGATGGTCCAGGCCGCCGACCTCGCCTACAAGGACGAGACCACCATCGCGGCCAAGGCCCGCGACTGGGGATTCGAGCAGGTGCGTCACCACCACACCCGGTTCAAGCCTCCGTTCCCGCTCGAGGACACCCAGGCGTACACGATCGCCAGCGACAAGATGATCATCACCGGGTTCCGGGGCACCGAGCCGGTGCAGATCCGCGACTGGCTCTCGGACGCGACCACGCCCCCCTGGCCGGGACCGGGCAAGACCGGCTACGTCCACTACGGCTTCGGCCAGGCCCTCGACTCGATCTTCCCCACCGTCAAGGACGCTCTCGCCGATTTCCGCGACAACGGCCAGAGCGTGTGGTTCACCGGGCACAGCCTCGGTGGCGCACTCGCCATGCTCGCCGGCTGCCGCATGTACCTGGAGGAGCCGCGCCTGCAGGCCGACGGCATCTACACCTACGGCCAGCCCCGCACCTGCGACCGTCTCCTGGCCGCCTCCTGCAACAAGGGCTTCAAGGATCGTCTGCACCGCTACGTCAACAACAACGACATCGTCCCGCAGCTGCCGCCCGAGCCCGCCTACACCCACGTCGAGACCCTGCACTACATCGACGCCAGCGGCCGCGTCCGCTCCTCCATGCCGCTCATGGGTGCGCTGACCGACCGGGTCAAGGGCGCCACGGCCGACCTCCTGGCCCCCGCCAGCGACGCCCTGCGCGACCACCCCATCAAGGAGTACGTCGCCGCCATGGAGAAGAACCTCGTCTGAGGAGCAGCGCGCTGCCTTGAAGCCTCGCCGAGGTGGAGCCTGCCATCTTCGGCGAGGACGATCTCCGCCGTGAACGTCCTGCCCCTGACCCGCGACCGGCTCCACCAGGGGCTGACCGACCGTAGGCAGGCTCAGGGTGGACGTCCTGGCGGCGCGGGCGATCGGCGGTACGTGGAGACGCGTTCTGCGTGACTACGTGGATGGGACTGACGGTGCGGCGGAACTCATACGTGACCGCCCTCCAAACGATCACGAGCGTCGCGTGCGTGGATGTGCGAGCTGCGCACGATCGCGTGCCCACGGGGGCTCGGAGGATTCGCTGGGGGGTTCGGCGGTAGGGGGTGGTGGTCCGGGGACTGCGAGGCGGCCTTGGGCCTGTTGCGTCCGAGGCGTTCGTGGGCGCTGGCGAAGT
The DNA here is from genome assembly GCF_042732005.1 of Streptomyces sp. NPDC059851. NCBI lineage: Bacteria > Bacillati > Actinomycetota > Actinomycetes > Kitasatosporales > Streptomycetaceae > Streptomyces > Streptomyces sp. NPDC059851. The sequence continues at coordinate 1,310 of NZ_JBHWJJ010000221.1, forward strand.
GCCCGGAAACGGCTGCTGAGACCGTGGAGAGGTCCAGGGCAAGAGCGAAGCCGGCGATGATTTCCGCGAGTCGGACTGCGCTTCCCCGGCCGGTGCATCCCATCGCTTCGAGGAGTTCGTGCTGTGTGGGCAGGTGGGTGCCGCCCCCGACGGTGCCGACCGCCAGGCCGGGAAGGGTCATGCTGGCATAGACGCCGTCGGGTGTGCGTTCGAGGATGAACTGCCCTGCGCTCGATTCGTGAACGCAGGCGATGTCCTGGCCCGTCGCGGTGAACAGGGCTGCCACGATGTTGGCGGTGTTCGCGTTCGAGCCCAGCACGCCGCTGTGAACGGCGCCGGCTGTGATGTGCCGGTAGCCCCTGACCAGCTCGTCGGGGGTGGTTTTGAGGACTCGCTCGACGACGCCTCCTGGCAGGAGGCAGTCGGCAGACACCCTGATCCCGCGTCCTTCCGCCATGGCCTGTGCTGACGCCTTCTTGTCGCCCGATGTGTTTCCCTCGATGAGGAACGCTTCGAGTGCCTCCTGACCGATGAGGTGGGGCTGTTCCAGGATCCACTGGCAGGCGTGCCAGGTGCAGGCGGTGGTCATGTTCTGCCCTGCCGCGTCCCCGGTGGTGTACCGGAACCTCAGGTGGACGGTCCTGCCCAGCACCACGGGTTCGAGCGAGATGAGTTCGGCATGGCTGGAGACCTGCCGGACGGCCGTTCGGAGGTCGTCGAGGTGCCGGGGAATCGCCGTGGCGAAGCGGCTGGCGGCCGCCAGGCGGGAGAAGGCGAAGACAGGTGCACGCGTCATCGCCTGTGCGGCGGCGCGGGTGCTGACGCCACCTGCCATGGTGATGGCCAGGGCTCCCCGTGTCGCCGAGGAGACCAGGGCGCCCTCCGTGGTGGCCATGGGGGCGTACACCTCGCCCTGGACGCTCTCCCCGCAGAACAGCAAGGGCCCGGCCACACCGACGGGGATCTCGACGGCGCCCACGAATCCCTCGATGTTTCCGGTCAGCTTTCCGGCGTCGAGTTGCGTGTGCTGCAAGGAGCCGAGCCCCAGGCGGGTGATGGACCGAAGCCAGTCAAGCCGTCGGAGCCGTGCTGACTCCGTGTAGACGCCCCTGGCGGGCACGTACCGTCCGGCGGGGCGAGGACCGGGAATTCCTCGATGGCTCATGCAGCATCGCTTTCTCGGGGGCCCGCGGACTGCTCCGTCGGGGCCGGTGTTCCTGTTGGCTCGTGCCGGCTGGGGTGGCAGCTGCCCGGGGGAGCCGGCCCCCTGGGACGAGCGCGGGTGCCGCCCACGGACAGCCGCCGCAGGCAGCGGCGGCAAGGCGGGTTGGACGCGCCTGCTGGTGCGGAGCGCGGCGACCCGCACCACAGTGATCACCGCGCGCCCCGGTTCTACCGAGCCCGCGCCCGCGGGAGAAGGCCCGGCGATGGTGTTTCACCCGCCCGGGAAGGCGAATTCACCGCCGAAACGGCACTTCACCGCCGTGCTCGGCTTGACGTCATCATGGTGGTGGGTCTGCGCCGGAGCTCACCCCGGGCGGAGGCGGTGGCCGAGATCTGGTGAGGGGCCTTGATCCGGGCTCGGTGCCCGATCTCGTCGCGGCCGCGGAGCAGGCGCCGGGCGGCCTGTGGGTAGTGCGCCCGGGGGCACCGCGGTTGGCGCGGAGCTTGATCAAGGGTGTCGGGGTGGCTCCCGCGGCTGTGAGGCGGACCGAGCCGCTTGCGTTCTCGATTGTCCTCAGCGGCGCCCCTCCCTCAGAGGAGAAGGCCCCGGCCATCCAGGCGGTGAGTGGGCTCAGCCGGTCCCCGGTGAACCGGACCCGTCCAGCTCCCCGGCCCGCAGGGCCTTGCACTGTTGCGGCACCCACCGCCCGAGGGGCGACGCCTTGGTGACGCCGACCTCGGGCTCCACGCCATGGGGCACGGCGTAGAGGCCGGTGATCCGGTTCTCCGCCCGCCACCGCAGCAGGGCCTGGTAGCCCTCCAGCCAGACGAACAAGTCCGGTCCGTAGACCCGGGTGCTCAGGGACGCGGCGATCGTGGCGGAGTCCCGGGGAGAGGGGAAGTGGAGCAGCGCCGACTCGGCAGTGGCATCGGTGCCGTGATGTGCCTACTGGCCGGGGGGATGGGACGGGCGAGGCGCTTCAGCCGTCGACCGCCAGCGGGACGTGGCCCGCCGCCTCCTGCACCGCGGCCTCCAGCTCACCGCGGTCCAGACCCAGCTCCTCTGCGAAGTGGGTCAGGGCGTCCTCGAGCGGCTCCCAGACCTCACGCCAGTCTTCCCATGCGTCCCGCCAGGCCACGTGCTGCTCGTCGGTCCACTTCTGAACCTTGCCGAGCTCCTCCTGAAGGTGCTTCACCACGGCATGCGCTGCGTCGTTCGCTTCCTGCAGCTCGACCAGCTCGACCAGCTCGTCCATATAGTCCGTCAGTTCGATTTCCATTTCGCAATCTTAAGCGGCAGGTGCCGCCTGACTGGCCGCATCCCAAGGCTGACTTCCGTCGTGCGGCGGGGGTGCTGCTGTGCAGCGCGACCTCTGCTTCGTACCGGCGCGGTCCGGACCCATACCAGGAAGTCGTCACGATCGGCCATGCCTTCACCGTGGCCCGGCTCTGCGGTCGCGGCTTCGGGGCGGGGATCGGTCGGCGGAGCTCCGCGATGCGGCGTTCGCCGCGGAGCTGGGCCAGATCCCGGGTTCCGGGCTGGCGGTATCAGGAGCCGCTGTGGCGGGAAAGGAGGCGTGGGCCCCGCGGTGTCGCGGCCGGGCGATCGCCATGACCTCCGCCGGCACGTCCCCGTCCAGCGCTGCCCGCCGCCTTGAGGGCCGCTGGCCCAGGAGGTCGGCGCGGTACAGCAACCGCTGGAGGAGTACAGCGGTGGTCCCTGCATTCATGCACTCCAGCTTGATCTCTTTTCCGGGTGACCACGACTTCGCCGGACCCGGACCCGGACCCGGACCCGCCGCCTTGGCCCCACTGCGCTGTCGGATCCGGCCCGGACGATCCTGTGGGGTGTCGTGGCCTCATCGTCGATACGTACCACGCCTGCCTGACCCACCTGCCGGAAGTCTCCCGCGTGACGTACCTGGCCGGCCTGAACCCCGGCAGCCAGATCAATCACTCCGGCACCACCTTCACCGGTGATCTGCTGCCTCGGCTGCTCCACGCGCTCCGGGACCCGAGCAGCGGGCAGCTGCTGGTCAGGCATGCTCGCTTCGAAGCCGCCACGTTCTCGGATACGGCCAACTTCGGGGGAGTGGCTTTCGCGGACGCTTGGTTCGACGGGGCGGTGTTCTCCGGCGATGCCGTCTTCCGCGGGGCGTCGTTCGCCGGGAGAGCCGGGTTCAGGAGGGCGACGTTTGCAGGGAGCGCAGGCTTCAGTAAGGCCGTTTTCTCCCGTGCTGCGGACTTCGGTCGGGCGGAGTTCGCCCGTAAGGCCCTCTTCGACAACGCACTGCTCGCCGACGCTGAGTTCGGCGGGGCAACCTTCTCCGATGACGCCTGGTTCGGTGCAGCGAAATTCTCCCGTGACGCCCGTTTCGATCAGGCCACCTTCGCCAAGGCCGACTTCCGCCGGGCGAAGTTCTTCGGGAACGCGGAGTTCAGCGGGGTGGCGTTCTCCGGCAAGGCTCTCTTCGACGGAGCGGCGTTCTCCGGCGGTGCGAGCTTGCACCGGGCGCTGTTCTCGGGTGATGCCGGGTTCGGCGGAGCTCGATTCGACGGCGACGCCCATTTCGGCAGGGCGACCTTCTCCCGCAGCGCCGACTTCCGTGGCGTGAAGTTCTCCGGCGACGCCTGGTTCGGCCGCGTGACCTTCTCCGACGGCGTCTGCTTCAGCTCGGCGAAACTCGTCGGAAGCGCCCGCTTCGACGCCACGGCTTTCTCCGGCAAGGCCGCCTTCAACAGGGCGGAGTTCTCCGGCGGTGCCCGATTCGTCGAGGCGAGGTTCTCGGACAACGCCGACTTCAGCGAGGCGGAGTTCACGGGCGAGGCGGCCTTCCGCAGGGCGGCCTTCCGCAGGGCGGCCTTCTCCGGCGGCGCCGTCTTCGGCGCGGCGACGTTCTCCGCCAGCGCTCTCTTCAGCGGCGCGAGCTTCGAGAGCCCTTCCCGACTGGGCCCGCTCACCTGCCAAGGGAAGCTCGATCTCTCAGGTGCGCACTTTCGTGGTCCGGTGACCATTGAGGCGGCAACGGCCTTCTTCGCATGCATGAGGACTCGCTGGGACTCCACAGCCACGTTGGGTCTGCGCTATGCGACAGCGGATCTCACGGACGCCGTCATGGAGTACCCGATGAGTGTGGCTACGCACCCGTCTGCCTTCACGTACGACCGCCGGCTGGTCGACGAGTCCGGTTTGGCCGGCTTGGATCCGACTGCCCGGATCACCTCGTTGAGCGGTGTGGACGCGGCCCACTTGACGCTGACCGACGTCGACTTGTCGGGCTGCCTGCTCACCGGCACCTTCCACCTCGACCAGCTCCGCCTCGAAGGCCGCTGCGCCTTCGCGCCCGCCCCGACCGGCGTGCACCGGCACGGTGCCTTCTCAACCCGCTGGACACAACGCCGCACCCTTGCTGAGGAACACCACTGGCGCGCCAGCACCGGCTCGACCGGCTGGTCACCCGCGTCTCCCGGGGCGTCCGTCCAACAGCCTGCCGCCCTCGCCCCCGTGTACCGCCAGCTGCGGAAGTCCTTCGAGGACGCCAAGAACGAACCGGACGCAGCAGACTTCTACTACGGCGAGATGGAGATGCGCCGCCACGACGGTTACCGGCCCCGCTCGGAGCGTGCGCTGCTGACACTGTACTGGGCCGTCTCAGGCTACGGTCTACGAGCTTCCAGGGCACTTGCCTGGCTCCTGGGAGCCATGGCCGCCACCGTCCGGATCATGATGCTGTGGGGCATCCCCGAGAACGCCCCCCTGGCCATGACAACAGGGCGCCTGACCGGGCGAAGCATCTCCCTGACCACGGAAAACCCCACCCCTGCGAACCCATCCGGTCCCCTGGGTTCCCGACTGACCTCTCAGCGCTGGGAGAAGTCCCTGCGGATCGTCGTGAACTCGGTCGTCTTCCGCTCCTCCGGCCAGAACCTCACCACCGTCGGCACCTACACCGAGAGGGCATCCCGCCTGATCGAGCCCGCGCTGCTGGGGATTGCGGTGCTCGCCGTTCGCGGACGAGTCAAGCGGTAGCCCAGCGCCGACGGAAGCCCAAGACCGTGTTGGCGTCCGGGGGCACCGCCGGGCCACCCGACGCCCAATCGGCCCCGGCCGGTGATGGGCAGCGCGCGGTAGCGTCCGTGCCCATGCCGAGTATGCGTCGGCGGGGGAGCCGGGCGTGGCCGCGGGCGGCTCGCAGCGGCCGTACGGAGCGCTTCGGTCGGCTCGGCTGCCGGTCGGTCCGGTGGCGAGCGGTTCGGCCGGACGCCCGATGGTCTGGTCCGGGACGCGATCCTCACCTCCTCGGCCTGGCCGGACAAGTGGCGCAGAGGGCCGCCTTCGACCGCCAGGACGTTGACGACGCCGGGCTTCTGTCCGCCGCGCGCGGCCAGGGCGTCGGCGTGGGCCAGGCGGTGGCCCGACTCTGGCTCGGCAGGGCGGTCCGCGGCTGGCCGCCACCGCTCCGGCCGCCCCCGCGGTCCCCACCGCCCAGACCGCCCCCGGCCCCGCGACGGCTGCCGCCTCCGCCGCATCGAGTGACGGATGGATCTGGGTGAGCAGGCCACGGAGCCGGCTGGCGATCCAGGTGGGCTCGCCCGCCAGGTCGTCGTCATAGCCCGCGATCACGGCGAGCACGGCGACGTCTCGTCGGTGTGATCGATTGTTCGCGCAGTGTGGGGCACGGACCTGGCGGCACCCGCGATGATGAACGCGTCGCGGGCGTCGCTCTTGGCCGCCTCACCGCGATACAGGTCAGCGATCTGCCGCATCGTGACTCCGGGTAGACGGCGACCTGGCAGCCGGCGTTCCGGGGGACTGCCAGGGGCGGGGCGGCATTGAGTCCTCGCAGCGGCACCGGAACACCCGATGCGTACACCGCGAGGAGCCGGCGTGATTCGTTGATGCCGCCTTCAGGCGTTGTAGATCGGCGGTTCGTTCTGCGAGTTGGGTCTGCGTAGCGGCGCTCCCGGCGGTAGGGGCTCCGCCAGGGGTTCCGGGTGCACCGCCGCCGGTCTCGGTGCGAGCGGGAGTGCGGCCGTCGGCTGCCCAGAGCCCGAGGGCGACGGGGTCGATGCCCCCGCTTCTCCTTGATCACGATGAGGGTGTCTGCTTTCGCGGTTCGTTGGAAGACTTCGCTGGGCTCATTGCGCCTCCCCCTTGGGGTTCTGGTCGTCGACGATCTCCGCGTCGACGACTTCTTCGTCCCCGCTGGACGACCCGGCGCCCGGTGCCGGCCCGCCTCCGCCCGCGGCGGCCCCTTGGGCCTCGTACAGGGCGGTGCCGATCTTCTGCGCGACGGTGCTGGCGCGCTCCGTCGCCGTGCGGATGGCCGACGTGTCCTGGCCCTTGAGCTTCTCCTTCAGTTCTGCGATCGCGGTTTCCGTTTCGGTCCTGAGGTCGTTCGGGATCTTGGACTCGTTCTCGCGCAGAAGCTTCTCGGTCTGATAGACGAGCTGTTCCGCGCTGTTGCGGGTCTCGGCCTCCTCCTTGCGGCGGCGGTCTTCCTCGGCGTGCTGCTCTGCCTCGCGGATCATGCGGTCGATGTCCTGGCGGGGCAGGGAGGAGCCGCCGGTGACGGTCATCTTCTGCTCCTTGCCCGTGCCCAGGTCCTTCGCGGTCACGTGCATGATGCCGTTGGCGTCGATGTC
>NZ_JBHWJJ010000222.1:0-7710 GCF_042732005.1 Streptomyces sp. NPDC059851
CGATGGGCCGCAGCGACGCCCACATGGCGTGGAAGCTCTGGCTCACGCGGAGGCCTCGGCGTCGCCCTCGCGCATCGGGACGCGCACGCCCTTGGCGTCGGCCACCGATTCGGCGATGTCGTAGCCGGCGTCGACGTGCCGGATGACACCCATGCCGGGGTCGTTGGTGAGGACGCGGCGGACCTTCTCGCCCGCGAGCGCCGTGCCGTCGGCGACGGTGACCTGGCCGGCGTGGATGGAGCGGCCCATGCCGACGCCGCCGCCGTGGTGGATGGAGACCCAGGAGGCGCCGGAGGCCACGTTGACCATGGCGTTGAGCAGCGGCCAGTCGGCGATGGCGTCGGAGCCGTCGAGCATGGCCTCGGTCTCGCGGTACGGGGAGGCGACGGAGCCGCAGTCGAGGTGGTCGCGGCCGATCGCCAGCGGGGCTGCCAGCTCACCGGAGGCGACCATGTCGTTGAAGCGCTCGCCGGCCTTGTCGCGCTCGCCGTAGCCGAGCCAGCAGATACGGGCGGGCAGGCCCTGGAAGTGGACGCGCTCGCCGGCCATCTTGATCCAGCGGTGCAGGGACTCGTTCTCCGGGAAGAGCTCCAGGATCGCCTTGTCGGTCTTGGCGATGTCCGAGGCCTCGCCGGACAGGGCGGCCCAGCGGAAGGGGCCCTTGCCCTCGCAGAACAGCGGGCGGATGTAGGCGGGGACGAAGCCGGGGAAGGCGAACGCGCGGTCGTAGCCGGCCAGCTGGGCCTCGCCGCGGATGGAGTTGCCGTAGTCGAAGACCTCCGCACCGGCGTCCATGAAGCCGACCATGGCCTCGACGTGCTTGGCCATGGACTCGCGGGCGCGGGTGGTGAAGCCGGCCGGGTCCTTGGCGGCGGCGTCGGCCATGTCCTCGAAGGCCACGCCGACGGGCAGGTACGACAGCGGGTCGTGGGCGGAGGTCTGGTCCGTCACGATGTCGATGGGCGCGCCCATGGCGAGCAGCTGCGGGACCAGCTCGGCCGCGTTGCCGAGGACACCGATGGACAGCGGCTTGCGCTGGTCGCGGGCCTCGGTGGCGAGCTGGAGGGCGTGCTCCAGGGAGTCGGCCTTCACGTCGAGGTAGCGGTGCTCGATGCGGCGCTCGATGGCGCGCGGGTCGCAGTCGATGCAGATCGCGACGCCGTCGTTCATGGTGACGGCGAGCGGCTGGGCGCCGCCCATGCCGCCGAGGCCGGCGGTGAGGGTGATGGTGCCGGCGAGGGTGCCGTTGAACTTCTTCGCGGCGACGGCGGCGAAGGTCTCGTAGGTGCCCTGGAGGATGCCCTGGGTGCCGATGTAGATCCAGGACCCGGCGGTCATCTGGCCGTACATGGTCAGGCCGAGGTGCTCCAGGCGGCGGAACTCCTCCCAGTTGGCCCAGTCGCCGACCAGGTTGGAGTTGGCGAGGAGGACGCGGGGGGCCCACTCGTGGGTCTGCATGACGCCGACCGGGCGACCGGACTGGACCAGCATGGTCTCGTCCTGCTTGAGGGTGCGCAGGGTGCGGACCATGGCGTCGAAGGAGCGCCAGTCGCGGGCGGCCTTGCCGGTGCCGCCGTAGACGACGAGCTTGTCGGGGTGCTCGGCGACCTCGGGGTCGAGGTTGTTCTGGAGCATCCGGAGAGCGGCTTCCTGCTGCCATCCCAGGGCGCTGAGCTCGGTGCCGCGCGCAGCTCGTACCGGTCGGGGTCCTGACATGGCGTTGCCTCCTGACGAAGTGGCGTGCTGTAGGTAATTCCATTCACATCCTCGCTGCCTGAATAGTTCCAGTCAACAGCTGCGGGCGGGCGCGCCGGATGGTGTGATGGCGGACATGGCTGCCGACATGCACGCGCAGGGCGCCGCCGAGCGCCGTGACCTGGCCGTACGGGCCGCCGTCGAGCAGGGTCTCGTCGGCGGGTCGGATCCGGCCCCGCCGCTGGTCTGTCTACTGGACACGGCCGGGATCCGGGAGTCCGCCACGGCCCTCACCCACGCCTTCGCGGGCGCCCTGCCGGCCGGCACCCCCGTCCTGCACGCCTTCGCGGTCAAGGCCGCGCCACTGGTGCCGGTGCTGCGGCTGCTCGCCGACGCGGGCCTCGGCTGCGAGGCGGCCAGCCCCGGCGAGCTGGCCCTGGCCCGGGCCGCGGGCGTGCCGGCGGAGCGGACGGTGCTGGACTCCCCCGCCAAGACCACCGCGGAGCTGCGGGAGGCCCTTGCCCTGGGGGTCGCCGTCAACGCCGACAACCGGCAGGAGCTGGAACGGCTCGACGCCCTGGTGGCGGCGCGGCCGGCCGGCACCGTTCCCCCGATCGGCGTACGGATCAACCCCCAGACGGGCGCGGGCGCCATCGACGCGCTGTCCACGGCCACCGCCACTTCGAAGTTCGGGATCGCGCTGCGCGACCCGGGGGCGCGGGAGTGGCTCGTACGGGCCTTCCTGGACCGCCCGTGGCTGACCCGGCTGCACACCCACTCGGGCTCGCAGGGGGTGCCTCTGCCGCTGATCGCGCAGGGAGTGCGGGAGCTGCACGCGCTGGCCGAGGAGATCAACGCGGCGGCCGGGCGCCGCCAGGTCGACACCCTCGACATCGGCGGCGGCCTGCCGGTGAACTTCGCCTCGGACGCGCACACCCCGACCTTCGCGGAGTACGTCACGGTGCTGCGGGAGGCGGTGCCCGCGCTGTTCGACGGGTCGTACGGCCTGGTCACCGAGTTCGGCAGGGCGCTGCTGGCCAAGCACGGACTGGCGCTCGCCCGGGTGGAGTACACCAAGACGACGGGCGCCCGGGCGATCGCCCTCACCCACGCGGGCGTGCAACTGGCCACCCGTACGGTGTACGCGCCGGCGGCGTGGCCGGTGCGGATCCTGCCGTACGACGCGAAGGGCGCCCCGAAGACGGGCCGGGCCGTCGCCCAGGACGTCGCCGGCCCGGCCTGCTTCGCCGGAGACCTGCTGGCCGCGGCCCGGGAGCTGCCGGAGCTGGCCCCGGGGGACCTGGTCGCCGTACCGGACACCGGCGCGTACTTCTTCACGGCCCATTACGGCTACAACAGCCTGCCGCGGCCCGCGGTGCACGGTTTCGCCGTGCGCCCGTCGGGCGGGGTCCGCTTCGCCCTCGCCCGCCCGGCCCAGAGCCCGGCGGACATCGTGGCGGAGGCGGGCGGCGACCACCGCGACGCCCTCCTCTGACCCCCTGGCCACCCCCGGCCCGCCACCCCGCTCGCCAGTTCCCCGACCCCCCTGCGCCTCGGACGCGGGGCGGCGGGACCGGGGTCAGGAGCGGATGGCCAAAGTGGCGGCGAGGGCCGGGGCGAGGCCCTCTACCACGGACTCCGCGGGCAGCCCGGCCACCGCGGGGATCCGCAGCAGGTACCGCGTCACCGCCAGTCCGAGCAGCTGGGCCGCGACCAGTCCCCCCGCCCGCGCGGCCCGCTCCGCCCCCACCGCGGCCTCCAGGGCCGGGGCGACCTGGGCCGCGAAGACCCTCCTCATCCGCTCCGCGGCCTGCTCGTTCGTCACCGCCGACCTCAGCAGTACTAGCAGCGCGTCATCGGCCGGGTCGCCCTCCCACCGCTCCACGAAGTGTCGGGCGAGCACGCGCGGGAGCTCCTGTTCGGGCACCGCGCCCAGGTCCGGCAGCCGCAGGTCCACGGCCAGCGCGGCGTCGAAGAGCCCTTGCTTGCTGCCGAAGTAGCGCATCACCATCGACGGGTCGATGTCCGCGTCCGCCGCGACGGCCCGAATGGTCGTGCGCTCGAAGCCCTGGGCGGCGAAGCGCTCCTGCGCGGCCCGCAGGATCGCGGCCCTGGTCTGCTCGCCCTTGGTCCGCCCGCTCTCGCCCCGTTCGCTCCACATCACGCCAACAACTGTAGGCCAACAAATGTAGGCCAACAGGCGTTGACTTCCCGGGGGCCGGAGCGCATGCTGATGCCAACAGCCGTTGGCCAACAACTGTTGGCCCACTGGAGGAGGCCCGCCGTGACCATCACCCCCGCACTCCCCCTCCCCACCCGCACCGACGTCGCGATCGTCGGCGCCGGCCCCACCGGACTGGCCCTCGCCGTGACCCTCGCGGAGGCCGGCGTCGACTTCGTCCTCCTCGACCGCCAGGCCGAGGGCGCGAACACGTCCCGCGCCGCCGTCGTCCACGCCCGCACCCTGGAGGTGTTCGACGAGCTCGACCCGTCCGGCGCCCTGTCCGCGGAGCTGATCGGCCGCGGCCTCCCCGTCTCCCGGTTCCGCATCCGCGAGGGGGCCCGCCCGGTCGCGACCCTCTCCTTCGACGGCCTGCGCGGGCGCACCGCGCACCCGTACGCGCTGATGGTCCCCCAGTACGAGACCGAAGCCGTGCTCCTGGCCCGGCTGCGGGCCCTCGGCGGCGAGGTGCACCGCCCGTACGAGGTCACCGGCGTCACCCAGGACGCCGACGGGGTCACCCTCACCACCGCCGGCGGCGAGACCCTGCGGGCCGACCGTGCCGTCGGCGCCGACGGCATGCACAGCGCGGTCCGCGGGGCCGCCGGCATCTCCTTCACCGGCGCCTCCTACGGGGAGTCGTTCGTCCTCGCCGACGTGGCCATGGACTGGGCGCCCGGCCCGCACGAGGTCTCGCTGACCTTCGGCCCCGTCGGGCCGACCGTCGTGGCCCCGCTGCCCGACGGCCGCTACCGGGTCGTCGCCACCGTGGCCGAGGCCCCGGCCACGCCGGACCTCCCCTTCGTGCAGGAGCTGCTGGACCGGGTCGCGCCCGGCCAGGCCACCGTCCGCGCACTCGCCTGGTCGTCCCGGTTCCGGATCCACCACCGGGTCGCCGACCGCTACCGGGCGGGCCGCCTGCTGCTGGCCGGGGACGCCGCCCACGTCCACAGCCCGGCCGGCGGCCAGGGCATGAACACCGGCATCCAGGACGCGTACGCACTCGGCCGCGCCCTCGCCACCGACGCCCTCGACGGGTACGAGGCCGCCCGCCGGCCCGTCGCGCTGCGCGTGGTGGCCCTGACCGACCGGATGACCCGCTTCTCCACCACCCGCAACCCGGCCCTGCGCCTGGTCCGCAACGCCGGCCTGCGCCTCCTGGCCGGCGTACCGGCGCTGCACGACCGGGCCGCGGCCGAGCTGGCGGAGCTCAACCACCGCTGAAGGGCCCCGCGGGGCGGGACGGGGCGGACCGGGCCGCGCGTCCGCGGGGCCGCAGGTCCGCGCCCCCCGGACGGCCGCGGGGGGCGGCGGCGGGCGGCGGCGGGCGGCGGCGGGCGGCGCTACTCCACGAACAGCCCCCGCGCCGCGGCCCGGGCGTCGAAGGCCTCCAGCCGGGCCTGGGCGTCCGGCAGGGCGTCGGCCATCGCCTCCAGCAGCACCCGCCCGAGCAGCATCGGCGCGCACGCCGTGTCGAAGGCCAGCCCGGTGCCCACGGGCGCCGGGATCAGCAGGTCCGAGTACCGCGCGACCGGCGCGAACGCGGAGTCGGCGACCGTCACCACCGTCAGCCCCGCCGCCCGCGCGTGTTCCAGTGCCTCCGCCACCTCCCGCGGGTACCGGGGCAGGGCGAAGCACAGCAGGGCCGAGGCGCCGGCCCCGGCCGACGCGTCGATCCGGTCGGCCAGCATCGAGCCGCCCTCGTCGAGGAGCCGCACGTCCGGGTGCACCTTGGCCGCGAAGTACGCGAACCCGCGCGCCTGCGAGGACGCCGCCCGCAGCCCCAGCACGGGCAGCGGGGACGATCCGGCGAGCAGCCGGCCCGCCTCCTCCACCGGCGAGGGGTCGGCGAGCAGCGCCGAGAGCTGCCGGAGGTTCTCGATCTCCCCCTGGACGGCCTGCTGGTACTCGTTGTAGGTCTCCTCCTGCGGCTCCTCGACCCGCTCGGCGGGCGGGGCCACCTCCCGCAGGTGCCGGCGCAGCGCCGGGTAGCCGTCGAAGCCGAGCGCCACCGCGAACCGGGTCACCGACGGCTGGCTCACGCCGGCCAGGTCGGCGAGCTCCACGCTCGACAGGAAGGGCACCTCCGTCGCCCCGCGGACCATGCAGTGGGCGATCCGCCGCTGGGTGGGCGTCAGCCGGTGCCCCTCGAACAGCTTCTGCAGCCGCGCCGCCGGGCTGTCGCTCATCCCGACCCCTCCGTCCCCGTACCCATTCAGTCACCGAGCACTCTGCATGCGCTTATGCAGGACGGCAAGCGGCTGCCCGCTTCCCGAGACGCGATGACCGGCATACGGCCACGGGCGCGGAGGCGCACGCGAACGGAGGACTCCCCCGTACGGTACGCACGGGGGAGTCCGTGGAGTGGTGGGTTCCGGAACGCGCTAGGCGAGGAGCTTCTGCTTCGCCTGCTGGAACTCGGCCTCCGTGATCGCACCCCGCTCCTTCAGGTCGGCGAGCGCGGCCAGCTCCGACGCGCTGCCGCCCCCGCCGGACGTCGCGGCGGCATCGCGGACGTACGCCTTGAACGCCGCGTCCGCCTGCGCCGCGCTCTGCACGTCGCGCTCGGCCATCGACTTACCGCGGGCGATGAGGTACACGAAGATGCCGATGAACGGCAGGAGCACCACGAAGATGGTCCAGCCGGCCTTGCCCCAGCCGCCCATGTCCTGGCTCCGGAAGATGTCGGTGATGATCCTGAAGAGCAGGAAGAACCACAGGACCCACAGGAATATCAGGAGCATGGTCCAGAAGAGGTTGAGGAGCGGGTAATCGTCCATCTGAGCCTCCCGGAGGCTTGGTCGCCCCCCGAGCATTCACCGTTCCGGTATAGCCCGAACTCCCGGGCGCCGCACCCGCTGAGCGGCCCTCCGGGCGACGGGGCCCGTTTGCGGGTCCGGGACGGCTGTGCCAGCTTGAGTGGGCGGGGGCTCGGGGAACTCGGGGGCCGGAACGGGGATCTGCAGCGAAGCATCCCCGAATTGATCCCGAAGAGGGGCATCCCATGAAGCGACGCTTTCTGAGGACGGCTGCCGTCACCACGGCGGCCCTGGTTCTGGCCGGCGGCGGCGCCACCGCCGCGTTCGCCGGCGACCCGACCGCCGACCCGAGCAAGGCGGCGGCGGACCTGTGCGCCAGCATCAACGAACTCAGCTCCGACACCGCGGCAATGAACGCCCTGAACCCCTCCACCGCGACCAAGGACCAGATCAAGGACGCGACCGACGAGGTCCAGGACGGCTGGAAGAAGGTCGCCGAGTCCAAGGCCACCTGGAACCAGGCGAAGAAGAACGCGGTGAAGACCGCCTCCGAGAACCTGAAGAAGGCGTACGAGAACCTGCCCGGCGACACCACCGGCAGCCAGGCCGTCACCCAACTCGCGCCCCAGCTGCAGGCGTTGAACGCGTCCATCAGGGACGCCCGTCGCGACCTCACCTGCCCCTGACCTGACCGGCGGCCGCAGGGCGCCCCGAGGACGCGGAAGTTGAGCGCGGGGACCGCCGCACCCTCGTGTGCGCGAGGGGCGGGACGACGGCGGTCCCCGCGGGGGACACGGGCCGGGTCAGGGCCGTCCGCGTCCATGGCGTCCACGTGGTCCGGGAGCCGCTCCGGAAGCACACGAACGCCGTTCCGTGGTGCCGGCCGGGGCGCTCCCCCGCCGACGACCACCACTGTGCCCGAGACGTGTTAAGCCGGTGCTGCCGCGACGTGACGCGCCCGTACCGATTTCCCGACGGGCCGGCACCACGGCCCACGACGGACGGACCGGGCGCGGCGGTCCCGACCCGGTCATC
>NZ_JBHWJJ010000223.1:0-7710 GCF_042732005.1 Streptomyces sp. NPDC059851
AGATCGGACAGGACCCTCGGAGGACCGGAAAGTCAGGACGCGAAATCTCCGTTCGGTCAGCGACCATGTCGACCGAGCCGCAGTGTTGAAGAACGTCACCCGTCCGTCCACCACCACCTGCCCCCGAAAGGCGAGTGCGGAGAAGCGTTCGGCCGGCCCGTCGAAGGTGCACTCCGCGGTTCCGAAGGCGTCGGTGTCCGGGCCAGAAGGTGATGGTGGTCCTGCTTCCGGTTGTCGGCTCCGCGTCGGTGAGAGGGGTGACGGCCACCGCCGCGTGCGACTCCTGGACCCAGCGGGCCCCGCGTCGGACTTCAGCCGCCATCCGGTTCGACAGGGCCTTGAACGCACATGGCCGCGGGCAGGTCAACAGGAGGTACGGAGCCGTCCGGGCACGGTGGCCGGGGCGCTCCAGATCTGGCCGGCGAAGGCCGAAGCGACCGCCTCTCAGTGGGCTTCGACGACGCCGAGCCGGGCCGAGTCCGGCCGGCACCCCCAACTCTCCAAGGGCTCGCCCGCCACCGGCGAGCGGCCCCTCACCGCAGGCGGCCCCGGGTGGGCCGGCTCGCCTTCGGCGAACCGTTGAAGGTGGGTGCAGCCGTGCAGGCGCCCGCCCCCGAGCTCGTCCGTGCGGATCCGTCCTCGGCCTCCGCGCCGCTCGGTACCGTCGGGCCAACGGTCGGCAGGGAACTCGCCGTTGCTCTAGAGGTGTTCGGTGTGACGGAGGAGGACCTGTGTGCGGTCGTCACCGGGACGTCCGGCTCCTATCGGGTGAGGAAGCGGGTCGCACCCACGTAGACGCGGCCGGTGGAGCCGATGGGTTCCTCCTTGACGACGTCACCGGTCCGAGGCGAGTTGATCATCATCGGTTCACCGTTCCTCGTCCCCGTGTAGATACCGACGTGGGTGACGTCCCCACCGGTGGCGGGGCGGAAGGCCAAGATGTCGCCGGGCCTGAGGTCCTCCGTCCCGTTGATCCGTACACCTACGGCCGAACCGGCGGGCACCTGCCCGCCGCCCGCATCGAACTGCGGCTGTGCGTCACGCGGGATCGTCACCCCGAGCGCGGAGTACACCTGGCCGGTAAGGCCAGAGCAGTCGTAGCCGAACCCGGAAGTGCCCGACCACAGGTAGGGCAGGCCCAGGAACGCGCGTGCGGCGACGACCACGTCCTCGCCGCTCGGCTCGGCGGGGACCGCTGCGAGGTCGCCGGCGCGGAAGAAGACCCGGCCGCCGCTGTTGCCGTAGGCCGTGACGACACCGGGCAGCGGGCCGGCCTGTACCGGGAACGACGTGTTGTACGAGTACTCGGCCGCCCGCCCCTCCGCGGCACCCGCGAGCGCGGCCGCGGCGGAGGTGAAGCCCCGGGCCGTGGGCCGCAGGACGCGCTCCTCGTGAGTGCCCCGGGGCGGCTTCCGATGGTCCGATGTCAGCTGCCGGTCGGGGATCCAGCCGGGGTACGCGCCCCGTCCGCCGGTGTCCCTGGGGGTGGGCTGACCGCGCACCCATACGTGGTCCCACAGCAGTCCGCCGTGCCACCGCGTGCCGTCGACGGTCACTTCGGTCCCGTACAGCGCCTGCGTTTCACCCGCGACGTCACGCCGCTCGTCCAGTGACATGTCACCCAACCAGCCGCGGATGTCCGCCGGGTTGGCCGTCGCCGGGGCGTCAACGGCTCGGACCTGCTCGGGACTCACCCAGACCTGGGCCACCGTCACATCGACATAGCAGGTCGGGGCACCGTCGCAGGGGCGCGCTGCAACGGACGCGGAGGCGTCGTCGGCGTAAGTGCTGGTGGCCGGTACGGTGAGGGAGAGGAGCACTGCGGCTGCCGTCAGAGCCGTCTTCATCAAGGACATGGGGCGATTCTGTCCAGGGTGCCAAGCCTGCGAACCTTGCGGGCTCAAGGCAGCGCGCCGAGCGTCAACGGCACCCCTGTCCCCGCGCGGGACCGCACGGTTGCCGTGCAGTCGAAGCACCACCAGCACTTGACGCGACCACCGGGTCGCGTCGACGCCGACACCCGAGTCGTCGTCGCAGTCGCCGTCGCTGCCGGCCGACCGGCCGACCGGCCGATCACCGGCAACCGCAATGGTTGCAAGGCGTTGCGAATCTGCGGCGCGAAGGCCGTCGGCCGGGCCACGGCCGTCGCGGAAGGGCGGCTACCGGGCACCGGCCTGCTCGTCCCGCACCGCCGTGAACACGGCCAGGCCGAACCGCCGGCTTGGAACACCCACCACCGCGAGCTCCGGGCCCGCGTCGAGCGGCGTTCACACCGCGATGCTCGGGACCGCCCGGTTCGCCAACCCCGCCTTCACGGTGACTCCGTCCCGTGCGACACCGGAGAGGTCCGAGGAAGGCGGCTCCCCACTTCTCCGGCTCGGAGAATGCTCTGTCGATGCAGAATTCGTTGCCCTCTATGTCTCACTGGCGGCCCCCCGGATCCAGTCCTGAATGACCACCTTCACGCAAAGGTCGCTCACGGGGCAGCCTTGGCGGCGACCACCCGGCCGTCGTGCGCAGCGAGCGCCCGCAGGACCCGCCAGATCATGCCGGAGCCGAAGGCCTCGCCCTTGGCGTCGGCCCTCACGGCCTCGCAGGCGCGACCCGTGCAGGGAATGCGGCCATGGGCCGTGCGCGATTCGCCCCGCACGGTTCCGAGACAGAGCTCCTCGCAGATCACTTGGTGGACAAGTGCGCGCCCATCGGCATCCGGGATGCGGGCCTGGAGGCCGCCGCTTCCAGGTCCGGGCAGGCACCCTCAGAGGTCCAGGTGGTGCCGCGCAGCCGGCTCCGGTGGATCGCCTTGTCCTTGGGGTTGCCGTCCAGCAGGTGCACGCCGCCGTCGTACACCGTGAACTCCGGGGACCTCCTGTGGCGCAGCCGGGGACGGGTTCGCAGGAAGTGCGCGAGAACCGTCTCGGTGTGGCCGACATGCCAGCCGGCAACCACCTCATCCGGCAAGACCGGCAGGCAGCCGAGCGCGCATCGCGTCGGCGTACGCGCGGGACACTCGCGGGACACCGTGGGGACTGCGCACGGAAGCGTCCCATGTCGAACACAAAGTGGCTCAGCTCCAGCCCATCCAGGCCGAGCAGGTCGCGCTCTGCGGTGCCGCCTACGACGATGAGGACCTCCCGGCCGACCGGTGCCTCTCCTCGGACCCGCGGGGACGAATCGGTGCTGAACTTCTGCGAGCCCTGGGACGTGGTGGCCGACGGATCGCCCGTCTACGATGCCTGGTTCTACGGGGCTGTCCGCGCCGTGCTCGACATGTAGCCGCTGCCGGCGGTGTCCTCGTCGAGCCGGTCGACGACGATCATCGCCACGTCGTCCGTCAAGCGGCCTCCGGTGTGGCGGATCAACGCCTGGTGCAATTCCTCCAGGAATTCCCGCGGGGTGGTGCTCGCCCGTATCCCCTCCATGGTCTCCGGCAGAGGGAAGAAGTCGTTGTTCCGATTGCGGGCTTCGATCACGCCGTCGGTGTAAAGGAGCAGACGGTCACCGCGTACGAACGGATAGCTCTCGGCCTTGGCGGTGAGGTCGTCCACGAGGTCTCCCAGACCAAGCGGCGGCAGGGGCGTGTCGGGCATCAGGGCCTGAACGATGCCCCGGTGCAGCACCAGCGGAGGCGGATGGCCGCGGTTGGCCACGAGCACCACCTGTTCGTCCGGCACCTGGGCCATGAGGGCGGTGGTGAATCCTTCCGTCAAAACTTCCTGAGAATATGCACCGGGCACGGCTGCCTCCCGTCGCAGCGAGGCCTCGCAGCAGTTCATGACCTCCGTCAGCTCGTCCTCGTAGTGCGCGGACACCCGGAACGCGCCCAGGGTCACCGCGACCGCGCGCATGGCAGTCAGGCCCTTGCCCCTCACGTCCCCCACGATCAGCCGGACGCCGTACGGCGTCTGCACGGCCTCGTACAGGTCTCCTCCGACCAGTGCCCCCGTCCCCGCCGCGAGGCACAGGCTGGCGGCCCGCACCGGGCCCAGCCGCTCGGGGACGGGCCGCAGGACGACCTCCTGGGCCGCCACGGCGATCCGGCGGACCTGGTCGAGCTCGCCCTGCCTGCGCGTACGCATGGCGTTGCTCAGGATGACACTGGCCACTGACACTACGAACAGCCCCAGGAAGTTCCCGATGATCAGCTGAGTCAGCGTCCCCCACGACTGGTTGTAGGTCGCTGAGGCCGCGTTCACAGCCGCGGCGAACACTGCCGTGGACAGTGTGCCCATCGGCCCCATCGTCAGCGCGGCCAGCGCCGGCGTCGTGGTGAGCACGGGGCCGGTGACCAGATCGTGTGCCGGTGAGAGCTCGATGCCCAGCACGGCCAGCGCGATCGCGAAGGGAACACACTGCCCCAGCCTGAACGGAACCCCGCCGTGACCGCCCACTCCTGGTCGAGTGGACGCTCCTGGCCGCAGAGAGGGGCGGAGGCGGGAACGCATAGCTACAGCCTGCCTCGCCGGAAGGGAGCGCTCCACCCCTCGGCCCGTGCCGGGCTCCCGGATCAACGGACCGGAAGACCGGTGAACGCGTCCCGCGCGCCGTACCGTCCCAGCCACCCTTGGGCCTGCCCAGCCCGTAGAGCGCGGCGACCGTCGGGGCCACGTCCACCGTGCGGGCCGGGGCCTCGCTCACCGTCCGCATCCGTAGGACGCCCGCGCCGCCCCGGCGAAGAACCCCGGGACGGGGAGGGTAGCCGGGTGCCCGTGGTTGCCCGGAAACCCCTTGACCAGCTCAAACGCGCCCCTCGACCAGCCGCGAATTTTTCCGTGGTTCCCCTCGACCATGCGCGCCACCGCGTGGGCCGTGCCGCTCAACCGGCCCGCGCGTTCCTCCAGCCCTGCAGGGCAATCCCTTCCTCCCGGAACCGTCGCTGAGGCAGTGCGGCGCGGTGCGTGGGCGGGTGCACTGCCTGGTCGGTGCTCGCACCAGGCTGCCGGGACGTCCCGCACTCAGCGCCGGCGGTGTCTGCCCAGGCACACGCTGCGCCACTCGATCCTCACCGGTCTCTGGCCCAGGGTCTTCGGCCGCTTTTACGCGGGAGAGCACAGTGGTCGCGCGCCCTGCGCACACCGTCGTTGTAGGCGTGCGAACCGACCACCGAGTACGGCGGCCGGTCCGTACGCCAGCGGCCGGCCACCCGAGCGCGACAGGTGGGGCCGGGCTCGTCCGTGAGGGCGCACCCGCTCGGCACGGTGGGTGTAACCAGGGGGCGACGGGTTCGTCCCAGTGCATGACGAGCGATGCGGTGCCCTGCGTTCACCGCGACCCCGGAGCGCCGCACCCATGGGTAGTGTGACGGAGATCGGAAGTAGCAGCATGGTCCAGCCGGCAGGACGGCCGCCGCAGGACCTCCACCAGCTCGACCCGCCTCGCGGCGTATCGCTCGACGATCGCCTTGCGCTTCTCGTTCTGAGTGCTCCGTGGTTCCCTGCCGATGTCAAGGAGTGGTCGGTCCGCTGGGTGCTGCTGCACCTGATCGAGGAGACCGCCCGGCATGGCAGCCACGCCGTCCGCGAGAGCATCGATGGCGCCACCCTCTTCCCTCTGCTGACGGCCGCCGGGCAGTGGCCGGACCCGTGGTTCCAGCCGTGGCAGGCCCCGACCGGCTGAGCAATGGCGGGCTGGCCACCGCAAACGCGGCGGATGGTGGCTGCCCATCGAGCGGGCCCTGACAATGGAGCGGTGGCTCCACCGCGTCCGGGAGCCCTGGCGGCGGGGCCGGACTGTCGCGGGCAGAGCGGGCGTGCCAGGTGCTCTGGCGGTCGTGCAGGCCTCCGGTGAGGCGCTGGTGAGGCGGGCGACTCCGGTCGGCGATCGGACGGGCTACCCGGGCCACCGCCAGCGCGTTCGATGACGGCCTTGGTGGTCGAGAGGGCCGGGCGCCTGGTGGGCCACGGCGGCAGCGCCGGCGTCAGAGGGCAGGCGGTGCAGCCGCCGGCCGCTGGGGCACTGGCGGCGCTGCGGCGGCCGAAGGTCACACCGCTTACAGCTTTGCGACAGCCTCGTACGCCTCGACGTCCCGGACCAGCAGCTCACGTCCAGGACCGGACCGCCCGGCAGCTGCTCCGCAGCCGCGACGAGGTCGGAGAAGCGATCCTGGATCAAGGCCCCGGGCCGCGTCTTGTGCGGCGCCCGGGTGCGGTGCACCCAGGAAGAGCCCGTTCTGGTCGGCAGTCTCCGGCCCGCTCAGACTCGGTCGGGCAGGACACCACCGCAGCCATGGACGAGGAGCCCACCATGACAGGAAAGACACCCGCCGATGCCGCCGAGGGAGTCGCACTCACCGGCACGAGCAGCGGCAGCCCAGAGGCGATCGCGCGCGGGCTCGCCGGTGACGGCCCCCGCTGGCCGCATACCGCCGCAACGGACCAAAACGGCCTGGGGCACAGACTGCAGGTCCTGGAGGACAAGGAAGCCCTGCGCACCCTCCTGTTCCGAGGCTGGCGTGCGTTGGACCGCAAGGACTGGCGGGCATGGATCGCGTGCTGGGCCGAGGACGCGGTGCTGGAGTTCGGACCTTGGGGCACGATCCGCGGAAGGGACGCGATTCGGGCCAAGGTCGAGGAAGCGGAATCGCCCTACCCGCACATGCAGCACCACATCCTCAACCTCCACGTCGAGGTGGACGGCGACCGGGCGGCCGGTATCGGCTACATGTGGTTCGTGGCCGTCACGGAGCCGGGGAGGACCTCCTCGCCCTACTCCATGGGCGGCCCGTACGACGGGAGTTCCGCCGGCATCCGGACGGCTGGCGCCTCGTGCGGCAGGGGCTCGGCGTGTGGTGGACCGACGGCGGGGAGACCCCGGCCGCATTCGAGCCGGAGGCTTGAAGCCCGGCCACCGGACAACCGGGCAACCAGGCAACCGGGCGGACGCGACGAGTCATCGTCACGGGTGAGCGCGGCGGTAGAACCGGGCCGGCTCGGCGATCGGTGTGGCCGCCTCGGCGGCCGCCCGTCCGCCTTCGACCGCGAGGTCTACGAACGCCGCAACGTCGTCGAACGGTGCTTCAACCGGCTCAAGGTGATCACCACCCCTCGGACTTGTCGTCAAAGGGTCATGCCCACAGACGACATCCTTGTGTTCGTCGGAGGCGCACAGGGCCGCCGCGTCGTCCCAGGGGGCGGTGACCCGGGCGGGGTGAGGCAGGCTCGGATGCGGGCCAGCTCCCGGGCGGGGACGGGGTCCTGTTTGGCGCAGGTACACGGCGCGCCCTGGCGCGCGGGCCCGGAGCCGGGGGCGATGGCCGTGCACGTGCCGTGGCCTTGGGCGCCGCCCGGCTCGCCGCCGACAGTGCGGCTGGTCGGTGAGGCGCCCGGGGGGGGGAGGGCTGCGGTCAGGGCGAGTGCGGCTACTGCCGCGAGCAGGTGCCTGGCGCGTTTTCAAAGGGTGGTCTCCCATGTTCGGTGGCATACGGGTTCACCGGGGATCGAACCGGCCCGGGAAAGGTTCGCGCCAGGGGCGGAATAGGCTCCTCCATGAGCATTCGTGGCAAGTTCCGGCCTCACGCCACCGCCCCCGTGGCCGCTACATTCACCCCCGACCGAAGTCACACGACCAGGGGGAAATAGGCAACGATGCGCCCCATAGGACCCGTCAGCCGCAGTGGCAGATCACTCATGGCGGTGACCGCTAAGGCGGCCGCCGTAGCCGGCACCGCCAAGGGCCTTGCCGCCACAACCGCTGCAGCAACGCCCACCCAGA
>NZ_JBHWJJ010000224.1:0-7596 GCF_042732005.1 Streptomyces sp. NPDC059851
CCCGACGGGGAGGGCGGCCGGGCCTCTTGCGTGCTCACTGCGGGCAGTAGCAGAAGGGTCCGGGCCCCCTTCCCCATCTCCGCACATTTCCGCGAAAAACGATCGTGTCTTCACATATCGGGAATCGTTGATCCGGTCGGGGTGGGACAGGGGGTTCCGCCCAGGAGGGGCGGAACGATGGTCAACGAATCGGTACTGCTGGAATCCCGGACACTGCGCACGAGCGTCCTGGACCGTACGCACGTCCTGGACAAGGTGAAGGCGCTGTCGCTCCTGCCGGACGGACTGCACGTGACGACGGCGATGGTGGCGGCCTACTACGAGGTCTCGGAGCGTGTGATCAACCAGCTCCGGCTACGCCACCGCGAAGAGTTGAGCCAAAACGGCATGCGCACCCTCAAGGGCACTGACCTGGCGACTTTTGAAAGCTACAACCAGTCGCTTTCAAAGGTGCGTCATCCACAGGCCCGCGGCCGTGGCGGGCGCGTGCACCTGGCCGTGTATACCCGCCGGGCGGTCCTCAACGTCGGGATGCTCCTCCGTGACAGCGAAATCGCACGTCAGGTGCGTGCGTACCTCCTCGACACCGAGCAGGAGGCTTTCAGCCGCCCTGTGGATAACTCCATCCACCAGACCGACTCGGGTGAGGAGGCCACGGAGATCCTCCGCCGGCAGGTCGTCCCCATGCTCAACGTGCTCATCGAGGCCTCCGGCGAACACCACCGCGAGTTGATCTCCCTCCGGCAGGACGTCACACGGATCCAGGCGAAGCTCGTCGAGCACGACATCGCCATCAGCCGGCTCCAGCGCAACCAGGAGGCCCGGACCCACACCGGGATCATCGAAACCATGACCGCCATGAACCGGCAGGAGTTCGAACGCCACATCGCGGGCCTGCTCCGCCGCGACGGCTGTACTGACGTTGACGTGCACGGCGGTGACCACGGCGGCAGACTCGGCATCGACATCACCGCCCGCACCGCCGACGGCCGCACCGTCGCCGTCCAGTGCAAGAACGTCACGCCCTTCCGGCACGTGCCCAGCAGTGAGATGCAGAAGTTCCTCGGCGCCTCCAAGGTCCTGCACCGTGCCGACGTGGCCCTCTACGTGGCGACCTGCGCCTTCACCCGCGAAGCCCTGGCCATCGCCGCCCAGGGCAGCGTCACCGCCGTCCACCGCGGCCTTCTCGAGGCCTGGAGCGCCGGAGTACGGCTGCAGGCCCTGCGGTAAGGAGGGGCTGGGCACGGGGCTGGGCATCAGGGCCCCGCGACCCGCGAGGTCAGCGCAGCTCGGCCGGCGGCGTCCGCTTCGCGTCGACCTTCTCCGTGCGCACCAGCTCGCCCCACACGACGTACCGGTACTTCGACGTGTACACGGGCGTGCAGGTGGTCAGCGTGATGTACCGGCCCGGCGCCGTCTTCCCGGACTCCTTCGGGACCGCCGAGATCACGTCCACGTTGTACTTGGAGGTCTGGCGCAGTTCCGCGAAGACCTTGTAGACGTACCAGGTGTCGCGGGTCTCGAAGACGACGGCGTCGCCCTTCTTCACCTTGTCGATGTCGTGGAACTTCGCCCCGTGGCCGTCGCGGTGCGCCGCCAGCGAGAAGTTCCCCGTCTTCTCCCACGGCAGGGCGGCCTTGACCGGGTCCGTGTAGTAGCCGGCCACGCCGTCGTCGAGGATGCCCGGCGCCGTCCCCCGCTTGACGAGCACCTCGCCGTTCTTCATCGCGGGCACGTGCAGGAAGCCGATGCCGCCCTGGGTGTCCAGTGCGCCGGGCCCCGCCTGTGCCCCCGCCGCGGGCGCGCCCTGCCACTGGCGGCGGATCTCGTCGCCGCGGGCCGAGGCCTGCCGGTCCGCGAGCACGTTCGTCCACCACAGCGAGTACGCCACGAACAGGCCGAGCACCAGACCGACCGTGATCAGGAACTCGCCCAGCAGGCTCAGGAACCCGGCGAACAGGATGCTGCTGCGGGAAGGCGCGGTACGGGACACGGCGGTTCGTCCTTCGAGCGGGGGCGGCGGCTGCCGCGGCCTACCGGGCGGCCAGCGCGGGCGGAGCACCCTGGCCGCGCGGGCGTTCGTCCACCATCCTGCCCCATACGATCAAGCGGTAGGTGCTGGTGAACTCCGGGGTGCAGGTCGTGAGGGTGATGTACCGGCCCGGGGCGGTGAAGCCCGATCCCTCCGGTACGGGTTTCAGCACGGCCACGTTCGTCGGCGGCGTCTGCGGCAGGATCGAGGCCATCTCGTACGTGTAGTACGCGTCTCGGGTTTCGACCACGATCGGATCGCCCGGCACCAGCCGGTTGATGAAGCGGAACGGTTCGCCGTGGGTGTTGCGGTGTCCCGCCACCGCGAAGTTGCCCTGCTTGTCCGCGGGCATCGCGGTCTTCAGGGCGCCGTCCCCGTAGTGTCCGACCATCCCGCGGTCGAGCACCTTGGGCTTGCTCACGCCCTCCGCCACCGGGACCTTCACGTCCAGCTTCGGGATGTGCAGGATCGCGAAGCCCTGCCCCGGCTCGAAGGCCGCCGGCGGCGGCGCGGCGGCGCCGCCCGGCTGCTGCTCCCAGGTCTGGCGCAGGGAGCCCGCAGCCCCGTCGGCGGTGCGTTGCGCGAGCACGTTCGTGTACCACAACTGGTAGGCCACGAACAGGAGCATCACCACGCCCAGGGTGATGAACAGCTCCCCGAGGAGCCGGCTCGTGACGACGAGCGGTCCGCCCGAGGCCGGCCGCTTGCGCCGCCGCCCACCGGCGCGCCGCCGCGAGCGTTTCGCGGCCTCCTGGGCGGCCCTGCGCCGCGCGGCCCGGCCCCCGGTGGGCGCGGACGGCGCGAGGGAGGTCACGCGACGGCCTTGCCCACCACCGGGGCCAGCCCCGCCGAGCGCTCGACGGCACCCTTGTCGCCGCAGCGCACGAGCCAGTTCGCGAGCATCCGGTGACCGTGCTCCGTCAGCACCGACTCGGGGTGGAACTGCACGCCCTCCACGTCGTGTTCCCGGTGCCGCAGCCCCATGATGATCCCGTCCTGGGTACGCGCGGTGACCTCCAGGACGTCCGGGAGGGTCTGCGGCTCGGCCGCGAGGGAGTGGTAGCGGGTCGCGGTGAACGGCGAGGGCAGGCCCTCGAAGACGCCGAGCCCCTCGTGGACCACCGGTGAGGTCTTGCCGTGCAGCAGCTCCGGGGCGCGGCCCACGACGCCGCCGTAGGCGACCGCCATCGACTGCATGCCGAGACAGACGCCGAAGACGGGGACGCCGGTGGCGGCGCAGTGGCGCACCATGTCGACGCAGACGCCCGCCTCCTCCGGGGTGCCGGGGCCGGGGGAGAGCAGCACGCCGTCGAAGCCGTCCTGGGCGTGGGAGAGCTCCACCTCGTCGTTGCGCAGCACCTCGCACTCCGCGCCGAGCTGGTACAGGTACTGGACCAGGTTGAAGACAAAGCTGTCGTAGTTGTCGACAACCAGAATGCGCGCGCTCACGGAGTGGCTCCCGATCCCTCGTCCACCGTCACATCGTTGAACGGAAGGAGCGGCTCGGCCCACGGGAAGACGTACTGGAACAGCACGAAGACCACCGCGAGGACCAGTACGAGGGAGATCAGCGCGCGTACCCACGCGTTGCCCGGCAGATGCCGCCAGATCCAGCCGTACATGCCGTCCGCGTCCCTTTCGCTCACGCACCGCGGGGGCGGTACGCACACAGACTAAAGCCAGCGGCCCGGCGTCAGGGGGTGCTTGTCGCGGAGGAGGTCTCGACCGGCCGCGCGTGGTGGAGGTCCACCGTGCCGGAGTACCCGGGCAGGGTCATCTCCTTGTGCTCGTCCACCTTCCAGCCGAGCCCGTACGCCGTCACGTACATCTGGTAGTTCTGCAGGGCCGGGGAGGCCGCGAGGGCCTTGCGCAAGGTGCCCGGGTCGCCGACCGCCGTCACCTTGTACGGCGGCGAGTAGACGCGGCCCTGGAGGATCAGGGTGTTGCCCACGCAGCGCACGGCGCTGGTGGAGATCAGCCGCTGGTCCATGACCTGGATGCCCTGGGCGCCGCCCTGCCACAGGGCGTTCACGACGGCCTGGAGGTCCTGCTGGTGGATCACGAGGTCGTTGGGTTGCGGCTCGGGCACGTTGGGGATGCGGGCGGTGGCGCCCGGCGGGGCGTCGTTGAGGGTGACGGTCAGGCCCTTGCCGGAGAGGGCCTCGGTGCCGGAGGCGGTGCGCAGGGCGGCCAGCTTGGCGTCCTCGGCCTTGGTGCTGCCGTCGTCGCGCTCGGCGAGGGCGTCGACCCGGCCGCGGAGGGCCGCGGTGGTCTGCTCCAGTTGGGCGTTGTTCTGACTGCGCTCGTGGATGAGGTCGGAGAGCTTGAGCAGCGAGGCGTCCGTCCGGATGTTCGTACCCTTGGACGTGTTGAAGCTGGTGATGAAGATGAGGCCCGCGAGCGCGAAGACGGCGGCGGTGAGCAGCCGGACCGCCCGGAACCGCTGACGGGGACCCGCGGAGGAGTCGTCGGAATTGCTCAACGTACCCTTCTCCTTCAACGCCACAGGTCCACTACGCTAACGGACGCCCGGGGCAGGCAGGTCCCCAGCGCATCGACAGGAGAAGCCCCTCGTGCCGAAGTCACGTATCCGCAAGAAGGACGACTACACGCCGCCGCCGACGAAGGCGCAGCAGATCAAGCTGACCAACCGCAGCTGGGTCGCTCCGGTCATGCTGGCGCTCTTCCTGATCGGCCTGGCCTGGATCGTCGTGTTCTATGTGAGCGAGACCCAGCTTCCGATCGAATCCATCGGAAATTGGAACATTGTAGTCGGATTCGGGTTCATTGCGGCGGGATTCGGCGTTTCCACTCAGTGGAAGTAAGAGGCTCGTGAGTGGGGCGGGGCGGTAAGCACAGGATGCAGCCGCCCCGCAAGCTCTCCCCACGAGTTATCCACAGCGTCATCCACACCTGAGGAAAAGACAGACCATCTGTGGATAACTCTGTGGAGCGTTGACGCCGGTGTGATCAGGTGAGTTCGGCCGTCCGGGCCAGGACCAGGCCTGCTGCCAGCAGAAATACCAGCGCGCACGTCCCCCATTGGGCGATGGCCCGTTTTCCCCCGGTCCCCGGGGCCAGCATCGCCAGCCCGAGCAGCAGACCGGTCAGCAGCCCACCCACATGGGCCTGCCAGGACACCGACAGATGGCCGCCGAAGGGCACGAAGGTCAGCACCAGCATGAGCACGACCATCGTGAGGACGGGTCGCATCTCGTAGCGCAGCCGGCGCGCCAGCACGACGGTGGCCCCGAGCAGCCCGAAGACGGCTCCGGAGGCGCCGAGGGTCGGGGTGTTCGGCTCGGTCAGCAGGTACACGAAGGCGCTGGCACCCAGGCCGGACAGCACGTAGACGGCGAGGTAGCGGACCCGGCCCAGCGCCGCTTCCAGCGGGCCGCCGATGACCCACAAGGCCAGCATGTTCCCGGCGATGTGCCACCACTCCGCGTGCAGGAACACCGAGGTCAGCAGCCGGTGGTACTGGCCGGTGGAGATGCCCTCGACGGGGCCGCCGATGTAGTCGACGTACCGGCCGAGCAGCTCCAGCTGCACCACGAGCGGGGGGAAGAGCAGGCCGGCCAGGAAGATTGCGGCATTGATCCCGATGAGGACCTTGGTGACCAGGTGGGGATCGTCGGCCACGACACCGCCCGCGAGGGTGCGCGGCGCGTTGGCGGCCGGGCGGTGGCCGGTTCCGGAGCCCCCGCGGACGCATTCGGGGCACTGGAAGCCGACCGCGGCGCTGATCATGCACTCGGGGCAGATGGGGCGCTCGCAGCGGGTGCAGCGGATCCCCGTGTCGCGGTCCGGGTGGCGGTAGCAGCCCGGCAGACGGTCGGTGTCCATCGGTCCCCTCGGTCAGCGGCGGGACGGCGGTGCACCCCGCCGCTCCGGTATGCCATCAGGACGGACGGGCGGGGCGGAAGGTTCCCGGCACCGGCCAGGCGTCCCGGCGTCCGACCACCCGGTGTCCGACCACCCGGTCGGCGCAGTGGTCGGCGCTGCGGGTCGGCGCTGCGGGTCGGCGCAGTGGTCGGCGCGCCCGCGGTCAGCGCTTCTCGACGGAGACGGACTTGATGATCACGTCGTCCAGGGGGCGCTCGGTGCGCGGGTTGGTCGGCAGGCCGGCGATCGCGTCCACGACCGACCGGCTGGCCTTGTCGGTGACCTCGCCGAAGATCGTGTGTTTGCGGGTGAGCCAGGCGGTGGGTGCGACGGTGATGAAGAACTGGCAGCCGTTGGTGCCCGGGCCGGCGTTGGCCATGGCGAGCAGGTAGGGCTTGGTGAAGGCCAGGTCGGGGTGGAACTCGTCGGCGAACTGGTATCCGGGGCCGCCTGTGCCGTTGCCGAGCGGATCGCCGCCCTGGATCATGAAGCCGCTGATCACGCGGTGGAAGACGGTGCCGTCGTAGAGCGGGTCCGTGGTCTTCTGGCCGTCCGTGGGGCGGGTCCACTCACGGGCGCCCGTGGCGAGCTCCACGAAGTTCCGGACCGTCTTCGGAGCGAAGTTCTCCAGCAGCTCGATCTCGATGTCGCCGTGGTTGGTCTTCAGGGTGGCGTAGAGCTTCTCGGCCACGGATCTGCCTTCCATAGTCAGCACTGTCGGTCCCCGATCCTCCCACGGGGGGCCGTACCGCACAGAAATCCCCCACTCGGATGCCCTGTCGCGCATGCCGCCCGGCCCCAAGCCAGGCATGATCCGACAAAGGGTGGAAAGGTGAACTGTGTCCGCCACCGAGGAGGAGGATCCCGTGACCCGCAACGACAGCGTGCGCCTGGTCGCCGACAGCGCCCGGGACACGATGAGGCACGCAGCGGAGCTGGTGGCGCCGTACGCAGAATCCGCCAGGGACGCGGCGGTGCACTACGCGCACGAGGCGAACGAGCGGCTGACGCCGAAGGTCTCGCATGCCGCCCATCAGGCCTCGCGCCAGGCACGTACGGCGTACGACACCCACCTGCATCCGCGGATGGTCGCAGCGCGCGCCCACGTGCCGCCGAACGTCGACCGGGCGGCGACGCAGGCGGTGCACCAGACCAGGCGCATGGCGCGCCAGGCCGCGGACTACACGCAGCCCAAGCTGGAGCACGCGATCGCGGCCGGCCGGCCGGTCGCAGAGGAGACCGTGCTGCGCTCCGCAGCGGCCGGCGTGGCGGCCCTGGCGGCGCTGCGCGGCCAGATGTCGGCCCAGGAGGTGAAGAAGCTCGTCAAGCACCACGAGCGGCTGCAGCGCCGGAACCGGGTGCTCAAGGGCGTGGTCCTGGCCGGCGTGCTGGCCGGCGCCGCGTACTTCGCCTGGCGGTGGTGGGACCAGCAGTCCAACCCCGACTGGCTGGTCGAGCCGCCCGCGGCGACCGAGCTGTCGTCGCGCGACGAGGCCCAGGCGACCTTCGACGACGAACTGGCCGCGAAGGAGCGCGAGGCGAACGACGAGTAGCCGGGAGTACGACGCGTGGGGCCGGATCCCTCGGATCCCGCCCCCCCCCGGCGTTGCCCCCCCGGGCGGGAGTTGCAAGGGGGGGCGGGGCCGGGCGGGGGTGCACATGACCCGGGGGGGTAAGAA
>NZ_JBHWJJ010000225.1:0-7564 GCF_042732005.1 Streptomyces sp. NPDC059851
GGCGCGGGGCCGCCCCGCCCCCCCCCCGCCCCGGCCGCGCCGGCCCGCCCCGCGCGCGGCCGCGACGCGCCGGAGCGGGAGGCCGACCCCGCCCGTCGGAGCCGGACCGACCCGAGCAGGGGCACGGCGCGGTCCCGGGCGGCAGGGCAGTGGTCCGCTCGCCGATCCACGGGCGGGGCTTCGGGGGTGTGGCCGGGGTCGGCATCAGGACGCGGTCGGAGCCGCCCGAGATGGTCGAGTTGTCGTTGCCCTTGTGCGTGCTGACCGCGCTGGACGGGGTGTACGGGGACCGCAGGGACGCGATCGCCGTCGCGGGGCGGACCGCCTACGGATCACCGGAATCGCCGAGCGGCGCGCCCACGATCCCGACCCGGCCGATCACGTCACATCACCCTCACCCGGCAGCGGGTCCAAGAGCCGCAGGCTAAGGCGCTCGGGGATGACCGCGGACGTGTGGGAACCCGGCCGGGATCCGGTCCGGAGCCGGAGACGGTTCCGGGCATGCCGCTGAACACCCCGGATGACGCCCGCCCCGCACCGATCCCGGGCCCGACACGGGCCTACGGCGCCACCGGACCGCCGGGGCGCCGGGGCCGTCGGGTGCCGCCGGGCCCGCGGGCCGCTCCTGACGCTCCGCCGCCAGGGCCGGGACCCGGCAGGCTCCGCCGGGGCGGGACGGCCGGGCCGAACCCGCGTCGCCCGGTTCCGGGCACCGCGCCGCCGGCCGTCGGCCCGGGGCAGGGCCACCAGTGGGACCGCCAGGCCACCGGCCACCGGCCGAGAGCCACCGGAGCGAGCCGGAGGTCATCGGGGCAGGACCTCCAGGCGGTCGGGCGGGGGGCGCCAGGCCAGAGCCAGCCCCGGGGGGCGAGTACGGTCGCCGGGCCCGGGCCGACGCCAGGGCCGTCCGAACGGCACCCCCAGGCGGTCGGGCGGCGGCGCCAGGCCAGAGCCGGCCCCGGGGGGCGAGTACGGTCGCCGGGCCCGGGCCGACGCCAGGGCCGTCCGAACGGCACCCCCAGGCGGTCGGGCGGGGGCGCACCCCGGGGTGCGGAGCCACCGGGTCGGGTACCGGGCCATCGGGCGCCGGGACGCGGCCGTCATGCCGTCGAACCGGCCCGCCTGGCGGACGGTGGGCGCCGTCAGGACGGGGCGGGTGATCGGCGGGCACGCAGCCGGAGGAGGGCGAAGACGAGCAGGCCGGTGAGGGCCAAGCCCACGACGAAGCCCGTGACCTGCCATGCCACGGCGTGCGGGTAGGTGTACCGGATCCAGCAGCGGTCGCGGCAGCCCCGGGTCGCCTCCCGGCGGCCGGGCATCGTGTGGAAGGCCAGTATCAGGGCGACGGCGAGCGGGCTCGCCACCGCGCCGGTCAGCAGCCAGCGCGGAACGGCGCGGAGCCCGGACGCACTGGCGGCCCGCCCGGCGGCGAGCATCGCCCCGACGGCCAGCACGGGCACCGCCAGACCGAGGCAGGCGGCGAAGGCGTGGCCGCCGCCGGGCCAGTGCAGGGCGGCGGTGCGCCACCAGTCGGCCGCGTACAGACTGCTCAGGGTCACGAAGGCGGCCATTGCCAGCAGCCAGGTGGCGATCACGCCGCGCGGTGCGCGCTCGGCCGGCCGGACACTCCTCGGTCCGGTATTCCCCGCCCGCATCCGCCGGTCGGAACGCCATTGGGCCAGCAGCCCCGGTTCCCCGCGGAGGGGCGGTGCCACCAGCAGCCGGGGCCGGTTGAACAGGACGACCGCCGGTACGAGCACCACCGCGCCGAACGCGGTGAGCGCCAGTGCGGCGGCCGGAATCCCGATGCCCGCCGCGGCGGACAGCTCGACCCCGAGCACCGGCAGCGCCCAGCGGACCCCCACGCCGAGGGCGATGACCCAGGCGCCGCCGAGGATGACGGGCAGGGCCCGGTTGATGCCCTGCCTCAGGGCGCGGCCGGCGGAAACCCCCGGGGGCAGCGACCAGGACACCCAGTCCACGTCCGGCCGGCTCGCGATGCCGGCCCCACGCCAGTGCCGGCGCAGCAGTACCGCGGAAGCGCCGAGGAACAGGATCCAGACGGCGGTCCAGACGGCGGTCCAGACGACGGCTTCGGCCTCGGATCTCACAGGGGTCCTTTCCGTCATGCGGATGTTTCAGGCCATGGGTGAGGGGTGTGGCCGAAAATCGGCGCCCATATTGCCATGGGCCCCGCGTCGACCGCGAAGGAGGCATGGGTGGGGGGCGGGGGCGAGCGCGGGGCGAGCGCGGGGCGAGCGCGGGGCTGGCGGGGTGGGGGCGGGGCTGGCGGGGTGGGGGCGGAACGCGGCGGCGCGGACCCGAACCACGGTGCGCTGCCGCCCGACGGGCACGCCCCGGCCCCCGGCCCGGCTACGCTTGATGTCGGAAAATCGCCAGCCCCCGTCCCCCACGGTCGGGATCCTTGAGCCATGTACACCGACACCGAGCGCTGCGTCAGGGCCGTGCAGTCCAAGGACGCCCGGTTCGACGGGTGGTTCTTCACCGCCGTCCGGACCACCGGGATCTACTGCCGGCCCAGCTGCCCCGCCGTGCCGCCCAAGGTCGAGAACATGACCTTCCTGCCCAGTGCCGCCGCCTGCCAGCAGGCCGGGTACCGGGCCTGCAAGCGGTGCCGGCCCGACAGCTCCCCCGGATCCCCCGAGTGGAACGCCCGCGCCGACGCCGTGGCGCGGGCCATGCGGCTCATCCGGGACGGTGTCGTCGACCGCGACGGCGTCCCGGGGCTCGCGGCCCGGCTCGGGTACTCCACCCGGCAGGTCGAGCGGCAGCTGAACGCCGAGCTCGGGGCGGGGCCGCTCGCCCTCGCCCGGGCCCAGCGCGCGCAGACCGCCCGGCTGCTGATCGAGACCTCGACCCTGCCCATGGGCGACGTGGCCTTCGCCGCGGGCTTCGCCTCCATCCGGACGTTCAACGAGACCGTGCGCGAGGTGTTCGCCCTGGCCCCCGGCGAGCTGCGCGCCCGGGCCGCGGGGGGCAAGGGCAGCGCGACGGAGCCGCGGATCCCGGGAACGATCACCCTGCGGCTGCCCTACCGGGCCCCGCTCAACCCCGACAACCTCTTCGGCCACCTCGCCGCCACCGCCGTCCCCGGCGTCGAGGAGTGGCGGGCCGGCGCCTACCGCCGCACCCTGCGGCTCCCCTACGGCACCGGGGTCGTCGCCCTGAGCCCGCAGCCCGACCACATCGGCTGCCAGCTGGCCCTCACCGACCTGCGCGACCTCACCCTCGCCATCAGCCGCTGCCGCTGGCTGCTGGACCTGGACGCCGACCCCGAGGCGGTGGACGGGCAGCTGCGCTCCGACCCGCTGCTCGCCCCGCTCGTGGACAAGGCCCCGGGGCGCCGGGTCCCGCGGACCGTCGACGCGGCCGAGTTCGCCGTACGGGCGGTCCTGGGCCAGCAGGTGTCCACCTCGGCGGCCCGGACCCACGCCGCCCGGCTGGTGACCGCGTACGGCGAGCCGGTGGCCGACCCCGACCCCGAGGGCGGCCTCACCCACTTGTTCCCCTCGCCGGAGGCGCTGGCCGCCCTGGACCCGGAGCAGCTCGCCCTCCCCCGCAGCCGCCGCACCACCCTCACCACCCTGGTCGCGGCCCTGGCCGACGGCTCGCTGGCGCTGGGTATCGACAGCGACTGGGACGCCGCCCGCGCCCGGCTCGCCGCCCTGCCCGGCTTCGGCCCCTGGACCACCGAGGTCATCGCCATGCGGGCGCTGGGGGACCCCGACGCCTTCCTGCCGTCCGACCTGGGGCTGCGGAAGGCCGCCGCGGAGCTCGGGCTGCCGTCCACGCCCGCGGCACTCACCGCCCGCGCGGCCGGCTGGCGGCCCTGGCGTGCGTACGCCGTCCAGTACCTGTGGGCCACCTACGACCACCCGATCAACCACCTGCCCGTCTGAGGAGCACGCAGCACCATGACGCACATCAAGCAGCACACCGTCGTCGACAGCCCCTACGGGCCGCTCACGCTCGTCGCCACGGACGGGGTACTCAGCGGCCTGTACATGACCGGGCAGCGGCACCGCCCGGCCGAGGAGTCCTTCGGGGAGCGGGTCGCCGCGAGCGAGGCCCCGTTCCCGGAGGTGGCGCGGCAGCTCGCCGCGTACTTCGCCGGGGAGCTGACCGCGTTCGACCTGCCGATGCGCCTGGAGGGCACCGAGTTCCAGCGGAGCGTGTGGGCCCAGCTCGTGCGCATCCCGTACGGGCTGACCTGGTCCTACGGGGAGCTCGCGGCCCGGCTCGGCAAGCCGAACGCCTCGCGGGCGGTGGGCCTGGCCAACGGGAAGAACCCGATCGGGATCATCGTCCCCTGCCACCGTGTCATCGGCGCGTCGGGCAGCATGACCGGCTACGGCGGCGGCGTCGACCGCAAGGTCCGCCTGCTGGAGTTCGAGGCAGGCAAGGCGGCCGCCGTCCCGGCCGCGGACGCCCTCTTCTGATCCGCGGGGCGGAAGGAGGGCCTGAGCGCTCCCCTGGAAGTCCGGTCACGGAACCGCAGGCCGGTGGGTGCTGGTCGCGCAGTTCCCCGCGCCCCCTGCGGGGCGCGGTACCGCACCGGACTTCACCGAGCCCGCTCAGCGGCCGCGACCGACCCGCGCTTCGAGCACCGCGCCCAGCTGCGCTTCCTCGCCGGGCGCGGTCAGCAGCCGCTTGGGCAGCACCATGACGAGGCGCTGCCTGCCGGCGCGGCCCACGAGCACGAACAGCCGGTCCGTCTCGTAGTGGCGGGTGAACCGGTTCCACGGGACCCTCAGGAGCTCCACCCCACCGCGGGCAGTGGCGATGCCGGTGTCGTCGATCGTGCAGCGGTGGGTGCCCTTGGCCTGCTCCCTGCGGAAGGAGCGGGCGGCGAGCGCCGGGGGCACGAGCAGCCCCAGCGCCGCGTACGCGGCCCCGGCACAGAGCAGGGCGGCCACGGTGTGAGGCGAGTCCCCGAGGGCGAACAGCGCCGCGCCCGTCGCCGCGAGTGCCGTCGTGGTGGCGATGACAGAGCTGCGCCAGCTCCGGAAGAGTCCGGCCGCCCGGACGGCCTCGAGGTACTCGTCGTCGTTCAGGTTCCCGGTCAGGGTGAGGGTGAGGGTGGAGCCGGTTTCGCGTATGTCGTGCACAGGACGGAGGCTACCGCCGCGGGGTCGCCGCTAGACCACGGCCAGGGGCACCAGCAGGGCGAAGGCGGCGCCGGCCTCCACCGCGTACGGGAACAGCGAGGGGTGCTGGACGGGGGCGGCGAGCAGGACCACGCTCTGCTGGGCGGTGGCGGCCTCCACCCAGTCGGCGTCGGCCCCGAGGTTGCCCTGGTACCAGCCCTCGCACGGGCCGGGACCGGAGACGGCGAGCAGGTCGTCCTCGCGGCGGTAGAGGGCCCGCCAGCCCTCGGCGGGGGTGGCCCAGCCGTCGAAGTCGGTGAACAGGGCCCAGCCGCCCTCGCGTATCGCGGTGTCGAAGAGCCACACCGGCGTTCCCTCGGGGGTCACCTCGCCGCCCTCCTGGCGGTCGGTGGTGAAGTGGACCATGGGCAGGGCGTCCGGCCCGTCGGCCGTGCTCGGCCAGGCGTACATCGTGATCATCAGCTGATTGTGTCCTGCTCTTGATAAGCCCCGTGTCACCGGCCCGGTGTCAGGAGTCGTCGGGGCGGCGGCCGTTCTCCAGTTCCACGACCCCCTCGCCGGATTCAAGGACCCGGCAGGCCTCCACGGCGCGCAGGCCGAGCGGGCCGAGGAGGTACGCGGGGAGCTCGGCGGGCTCGACGAGGCGCCAGGAGAGCAGTTCCTCCTCCTGGAGCCGGATCGCGGCGAGCCGTGCTTCGTCGAGGACGCCGCCGTCGTACAGGTAGGCGACCAGCGGGGGGCGGCCCGGGCCGAGCGTCCAGTCGACGGCGAGCAGCCGACCGAGGGGCAGGTCGAGGCCGATCTCCTCGGCGGTCTCGCGGCGGGCGGCCGCCCGCGGGGACTCACCCCGGTCGGATTCGATGGTCCCGCCCGGCAGCGCCCAGCCCTCCCGGTAGTTGGGCTCGACGATCAGCACCCGCCCGTGCGCGTCGCGGAAGAGGGCGGCCGAGCCGGCCAGGACCCGGGGCAGGCTCGCGATGTACGTGGCGTAGTCATCCGTGGTGGTCACCCGGTCACCCTATCGAGCGCGGCGCGCCCGGGGTCACGGGCGTGGCGGTCGGCCCTTCCGCGGATCCGGGCCGCGCCGCCCCGACATGCGGGCCCATGTCCGTGTTCACCGCATTCCACCGCATTCAGGGCGAGGGCGTGCCGGATGTGACCCAGGCCACCCATGGGCATAGGAGGATCCTCCGGATAGGCTCATGGGGGCGCGACTGCACTGTTCGAAAGCAAGGGATAGCAAGGTGACGGACGGAGCAGTAACTGAGGCCGCGCGCGTTCTCATCGCCGCGGACAAATTCAAGGGCTCGCTCACGGCCGTTCAGGTCGCGGAGCGGGTGACGGCCGGCCTTCGCAGGGCCGTACCGGGCGTGGAGGTCGAGACCCTCCCCGTCGCGGACGGCGGCGACGGCACGGTCGCGGCCGCCGTGGCGGCCGGGTTCGAGCGCCGGGAGGTACGGGTCACCGGGCCGCTCGGCGAGCAGGTCACGGCTGCGTTCGCCCTGCGCGACGGCACCGCCGTCGTCGAGATGGCGGAGGCCTCCGGGCTGCAGCTGCTGCCGGCGGGCGTCTTCGCGCCGCTGACGGCGACGACGTACGGCTCGGGCGAGGTGCTGAAGGCCGCACTGGACGCGGGCGCCCGGACGATCGTCTTCGGGGTCGGCGGCAGCGCCACCACCGACGGCGGGGCGGGCATGCTGGCCGCCCTCGGCGCGGTGTTCCTGGACGCCGACGGCGTGCCGGTCGGCCCGGGCGGCGGTGCGCTGGCCCGGCTGGCCTCGGCGGACCTCTCCGGCGTCGACCCGCGGTTCGCGGAGGTCGACTTCGTCCTGGCCAGCGACGTGGACAACCCTCTGACGGGACCGAAGGGCTGCGCGGCGGTGTACGGCCCCCAAAAGGGCGCCTCCTCGCAGGACGTGGCCGCGCTGGACGCGGCGCTGGCGCACTACGCGCTGGTGCTGGAGCAGGCGATCGGCCCGAAGGCCACCGAGCTGGCGGCCTCGCCGGGCGCGGGCGGTGCGGGCGGCATCGGCTACGGGGCCCTGCTGCTCGGCGCGAGCTTCCGGCCCGGCATCGAGCTGATGCTGGAGGTGCTGGGCTTCGCCCCGGCGCTGGAGCGGGCGACGCTGGTCATCACCGGTGAGGGTTCCCTGGACGAGCAAACCCTGCACGGCAAGGCCCCGGCCGGGGTCGCGGCCGCGGCCCGGGCGGCTGGCAGGGAGGTCGTGGCGGTGTGCGGGCGGCTCCTCCTGGAGCCGTCGGCACTGCAGGCGGCCGGCATCCGCCGGGCGTACCCGCTGACGGAGCTCGAACCGGACCCGGCGAAGTGCATCGCCAACGCGGGCCCGCTGCTGGAGCAGGTCGCGGCCAACATCGCCGCCGACACCCTCTGACCCACCCTTCCGAGTGCCACCGGAGCCCGGCCCCCCACGGGG
>NZ_JBHWJJ010000226.1:0-7562 GCF_042732005.1 Streptomyces sp. NPDC059851
TACTGCGGCCGGGTGGTGATGCGCCCCGGGCGCGGGGGGGCGGGGGGGGATCGAGCCCTGCCGCGCCGGCGTTTTCACGTGCTGCCGGTGCTGCCGGTGCTGCCGGTGCTGCCGCTCGCCCGCGGATGCCACCGTGCCCGCAGCAGCCCCCGGTCGGGCGGGGAGCCGCCCGACCGGGGGTGCCGTTTTTCAGCCGCGGTCCCGCACCGGCCGGCGCAGGCGCAGCCATGGGCGCGGGACGCGCGCCGCCACCGCGGTCAGCCGACCGCGGACCGCCGCCGCCCAGGCGTCCCGGCGGGCCTCCGCCGCCCAGCGCAGCCGGACCGCGGAGCGCGGCAGCAGCAGCGCCCGCAGCCGGCTGCCGCGGCCCCCTGCGGCCAGCAGCGCCGTCCGGGCCAACAGCACGTCCGCCGCGGGCCGGTACGGGTCCTCGCCGGGCGGGGCGTACAGTGCACGCTCCACCGCTCCGGCGACCCGGTGCACCGCCTCCGCGGCCTCCTGCTCCAGCCGCCCCAGCTCCACCAGCCGGGACGCGGCCCGGCGTGGCGACAGGGCGCCGTCCGGGGCGATGCCCACGTCCCAGGCGGCGTCACCCAGCTCCCGCCAGGCCGGCAGGATGCCGCCCGTGGCCAGCCGCCGGGCGCGGACCCGGCTCCGCCACAGCAGCGGCAACAGCGGCAGGGCCAGTACGGCCAGCACGACGCCCGTCCAGCCGAGGACCGTCGTCACCGCCGGGCCGCCGCCCTTGCCGCCCGCGTCCTGCTGGGGCGCGGCGCCACCGCACTCGCCCAGCTTCTTCAGCTCCGGCGGGCAGGCGTCGGCCTTCGACGGCTCCGCCGACGGCTGCGCCGCGCTCTGCGAGGGCACCGGCGCCGGGGCCGAGGGCTGCGCCGCCGGCCGGTCGGTGCGGGAGTAGTCCGGCAGGCTGATGCCCTGCCGCGGCGTGGGCTCGAACCGGGTCCAGCCGACGCCCTCGAAGTACAGCTCCGGCCAGGCGTGCGCGTCCCGCAGGGTCACGTTCACGCTGCCGTCGGCCTGCCGCTCGCCGGGGGTGAAGCCCACCGCCACCCGGGCCGGGATGCCGAGCGACCGCGACATCGCCGCCATCGAGAACGAGAAGTGGACGCAGAAGCCCTCCTTGTCCTGGAGGAACCGGGCGATGGCCGTCGGGCCGGTTCCCGAGGCCACCTTCGTGTCGTAGCGGAATCCACCGTTCACGGCGAAGAAGTCCTGCAACTTCACCGCCCGCGTGTAGTCGTCCTTCGCGCCCTTGGTGACCTGGCGGGCCGTCTCCGCGACGACCGGCGGCAGGTTGTCCGGCAGCCTGGTG
Organism: Streptomyces sp. NPDC059851; assembly: GCF_042732005.1. Taxonomy (NCBI): domain Bacteria; kingdom Bacillati; phylum Actinomycetota; class Actinomycetes; order Kitasatosporales; family Streptomycetaceae; genus Streptomyces; species Streptomyces sp. NPDC059851. Next base: position 1,331 of record NZ_JBHWJJ010000226.1, read on the forward strand.
TACTCGTCGCGGATCGCCCGGTCCGGCTCCGGGGCGGCCTGGAGCTGCGCCGCCGTCGGCCGCAGCAACAGACTGCGCACCTGGTACGCCGCGCCCTGGACGTTCTGGTAGCGGTCCTTGCCCAGCTGGTCGCCGACGAGGGTCCGGCCGACCGGTTCGAACCGCCACTTGCCCGCTATGTCCACGGCCGTCGCCGGGTACGGCATCGGCAGGTACCGCTGCGCGTACGTGTCGGCCGCGGAGAGGTTGGTGCGGACCTCGACGGCGTTCCGGCGGACCTGCTCGCTCAGGCCGGGCGGAGCCGGCAGCCGCTCGGGCACATCGGTCAGGGCGCGCGCCGAGGCCTCCCACTTGACGCCGTTGAACTCGTCCAGCGCCAGGATCCGCAGGTACTGCTCGCCCAGCTGGGGACTGTCCGTCCGGTACTTCAGCACCACCCGGTTGTCCTGCGCGTTCAGGCTGCCCTGGAGCGAGACGAGCGGGTTGACCGCCGAGATGGTCCCGCCGACCCCGGTCCCGCCGCCCTCGGCGCCGACCTGGCGGGCCAGCAGCCCGTCGCCCAGCGGGGGCAGCGCAGCCGGCACCGCCAGGGCGACGCCCAGCGCCACCGCGCCGATCCGCCGCCCGGTGCGCACGGGGGAGACGGCCTGGCCCGAGCCCGCGCCACCGCCGTACCCCGAAGCGGCCGACACCCGGCCGGGCGGGGCCGAGCCGAACACCCGGCCCCACTGGGCCAGCCGGTCCCGGCCCTCGGCCAGCAGGAGCACCAGGTAGCCGCCGCCCGCCAGCAGGAACGAGAACCAGGCGCCCCCGACGCCGCCGGACAGCCCGGCGGCCACCGAGTACAGCGCGAGCAGCGGCAGCCCGGCCGCCGCGGCGCTCCGCAGCGTCACCGCCAGCAGGTCCACCAGCAGCCCGACCAGCAGCACCCCCACCAGCAACAGCAGCCGGATGCCGTCCGTCAGCGGCGCCGGGATGGCGAACTCGGCCACGTCCTGCAGGCCCCGCCGGAACAGGGACCCGAAGTCCGTCACCAGGTAGGCCATCGGCCCCGTACCGGTGGACTCGCCCTTCCCCGCGAACAGGAACACCAGCACCAGCAGCGACACCAGCGCCTGGCAGGCCACGGTGAGCCAGCGTGCCAACGGCACCCGCCGGGCCGCCGCCCCCACCCCGCTCTGCAGGGCCAGCAGCACGCCCGCCTGGAGCAGCCAGCCCGCCGACTCCACCAGCGAGGCCAGGGACCACGAGGTCGTCAGCGTCGCCAGTGCCGCGAACAGCGTCAGCCGCGCCCGCCCGCTCATGACCGGCCTCCGGAGGTCTGCGCATCCAACGGTGCGCTGCCGGCCTGCCGCCACAGATCACCGAACGCCGCCCCGGGCGGCACCGCCAACGCCGCCCAGCCCGTCTCGCGCAGCCGGTGCAGCCGCTCCTCGGCCTGCCCGCCCGGCCTCCCGGCCCAGCGGTCCGGGTCCAGGACGAAGGCCACCGCGGCCCCGCTGCGTCCGCGCATCTTCGCCGCCATTTCCGTCTGTACGTCGTCCAGGTCCCCGAAGAAGGCGATGAGCAGCCCGTCGCCGCCGGAACCCGCGCCACCGCCGTCCCCGCTGCGCAGGGCGTCGTACGCGCGTGAAAGGCCCGCGCCGTCGGAGTGCCCGACGACCGCGAGGGTGTCCATCATCAGCCCGGAGGCCTCGGCGGACTCGGACCCGCCGGAGGAGAAGCCGCCGCCCTCACCGGGCACCGAGCTGCCGGTGTCGGTGACCAGCCGCACCGCGAAGCCCCGTTCGAGGAGGTGGACCAGGGTCGAGGCGGCCGCCGACACGGCCCACTCGAAGGCGGAGTCCGGGCCGGCGCCCTCGAAGGCGACCGCCCGGGTGTCCAGCAGGACGGTGGCCCGGCTGCGCTGCGGCTGCTCCTCGCGGCGCACCATCAGCTCGCCGTAGCGGGCGGTGGAGCGCCAGTGGACCCGGCGCAGGTCGTCGCCGCGCCGGTAGCCGCGCGGGATCACGTCGTCGTCGCCCGCCAGGGCCAGCGCGCGGCGGCTGCCGTCGCCGTAGCCGGAGGACTCGCCGGTCAGCCGGGACGGCGCCAGTTCCTCGGTCCGGGGGACCACGGTGAGCAGGTCGTACGTGCTGAACGAGCGGGTCAGCTCGACCAGCCCGAACGGGTCGGTCAGCCGCAGCTGGAGCGGGCCCAGCGGGTAGCGGCCGCGCAGGTCGGAGCGGACCCGGTAGGACACCTCGCGGCGCCCGCCGGCCTCGACCCGGTCCAGGACGAAGCGGGGCCGGGGCCCGAGCACGTACGGCACCCGGTCCTGGAGCATCAGCAGCCCGGTGGGCAGCCGGGAGACGTTGTCCACGCGCAGCTGCACCCGGGCCTCGGCCCCCGCGGGCACCCGCACCGGGGTGAGCCGGCGGCTGCCGGCGACCCGGTGGCGGGTGCGGTGGAGGGCGAGGACGCAGACCAGCGGCAGGGCGGCGAGCAGCAGCCCGACCCGGAGCAGCTCGCCCTGGCCGAGGACGTACGCGCACACGGCGGCGGCCGTCCCGGCGGCCAGGAAGGACCGGCCGCGGGTCGTCAACCCGGCCAGCGAGGCGCGCAGCCCGCCCGGCCCCGGACCCCGGCCAGCGCCGCCGGCGCCGCGCGGGGCACCGGCGCCCATCAGAAGCCCCGGACGCCCGCGGCGGGCGGCATCTCGCCGCGGCCGCGTGCGGCCGGGACGGGAGTGCGCTGCACGATGTCCTGGACGACTTGCTCGGCGGTCCGGCGGTTGAGCTGGGCCTGCGCGGTGGGGAGCAGTCGGTGTGCGAGGACCGGGCCGGCCAGGGCCTGGGCGTCGTCGGGCAGGACGTAGTCCCGGCCGGACAGCGCGGCCGCGGCCTTCACGGCGCGCAGGAGGTGCAGGGTCGCGCGGGGCGAGGCGCCCAGGCGCAGGTCCGGGTGGCTGCGGGTGGCGGAGACCAGGTCGACGACGTAGCGCTTGACCGGCTCGGCGACGTACACGTCGCGGACGGCGTCGATCAGCTTGGTGATGTCGTGGGCGTGGGCGACGGCCTGGAGGTCGTCGAGCGGGGACAGCCCGCCGTGCACGTCGAGCATCTGCAGCTCGGCGTCGGGGCTCGGGTAGCCGACGGAGACGCGGGCCATGAAGCGGTCGCGCTGGGCCTCGGGGAGCGGGTAGGTGCCCTCCATCTCCACCGGGTTCTGGGTGGCGACCACCATGAACGGGCTCGGCAGGGCGTAGGTCGTGCCGTCGATGGTGACCTGCCGCTCCTCCATGGACTCCAGCAGCGCGGACTGGGTCTTGGGCGAGGCGCGGTTGATCTCGTCGCCGATGACGATCTGGGCGAAGATCGCGCCGGGCTTGAACTCGAACTCGCGGCGCTGCTGGTCGTAGATGCTGACACCGGTGATGTCGGAGGGCAGCAGGTCCGGGGTGAACTGGATGCGCTGCACCGAGCAGTCGATCGACTTGGCGAGGGTCTTGGCGAGCATGGTCTTGCCGACGCCCGGCACGTCCTCGATCAGCAGGTGGCCCTCGGCGAGCAGCACGGTCAGCGCGATCCGCACGACCTCGGGCTTGCCCTCGATCACGGTCTCGACCGAGGTGCGGACCCGCTCGGCCGTGCTCGTCAGATCAGCGAGGCCCGCTCTGTCGTCATACGTCGTCACCTGGTACTCCTCGGCCCTTTCCGGCAGGGCCGACGTCCTTGGCGCATGACGGGCCCACCCCAACACGGACGCCGGCCCGGACGGGTTTCCGGGCGGCGTCATCCCCGCATTGTTGACGGCGTCACGGGGCTGTGTCACTCACGAGGCCGGATCGATCTCCCGCAGGAGCCCGGTGTGCACGTCGAAGACGAAGCCTCGCACATCGTCGCGGTGCGGCAGGAAGGGGTTGGTCCGGACCCGCTGCATGGACTGGCGGACGTCCTGGTCAACGTCACGGAAGGCCTCGACGGCCCAGGCGGGGCGCTGGCCGACCTCGTCCTCCAGCTCGTGCCGGAAGTCCTCGGTGAGGCTTTCCAGGCCGCAGCCGGTGTGGTGGATGAGTATGACGCTGCGGGTGCCCAGGGCGCGCTGGCTGATGGTGAGCGAGCGGATGGTGTCGTCGGTGACGACGCCGCCGGCATTGCGGATCGTGTGGCAGTCGCCCAGCTCCAGGCCGAGCGCCTTGTGCAGGTCGAGGCGGGCGTCCATGCAGGCCACGACGGCGACGTGGAGCACCGGCCGGGCGTCCATGCCGGGGTCCTTGAAGGTCGCGGCATACCTGCGGTTCGCCGCTACCAGCTGATCGGTGACGGACCCGCCGGCGGTCAGCTCGGCGGACTCTGCGGGCAGGGATGCGGAAGTCGTCATGCATACGACGTTAGTGGTCACGACCGGTTCGGGCACGGAGTGAGAGGGGACAAAGAAGGTCAACCGGCCTTGTTGTGAGCTAACCCACAGGAGTGGGCCGGAGGCGGCCGTCCGAGTGGTTCGCGGCTTTCGGGGGTTCTCGGAAGGCAGCGGCTACGGCACGCGCGGGCGGTTCGTTGACCGCGCCGACCAGTGCACTAAAGTGGCGCGAACCGGCCGGAGCCCGGCCCTGACCGGCCGCCCGGCCTCCTGGTAACACTCCGCGTGCGCGGCGCGGCGTCTGCCTGCCGCGCCGTTATCTGAGAGGGCGCTTTGACCAGCGAGTCCCGACACGTCCCGGTGATGCTCCAGCGGTGCCTGGACCTGTTGGCCCCGGCGCTTCAGAAGCCGGGGGCCGTCGTCGTCGACTGCACCCTCGGCCTCGGAGGCCACAGCGAGGCCCTGCTGACCCGATTCCCCGAGGCCCGCCTGATCGGCCTCGACCGCGACAAGGAGGCCCTGCGCCTGTCCGGCGAGCGGCTCGCCCCCTTCGGCGACCGGGCCACCCTCGTCCACGCCGTCTACGACGAACTGCCCGAGGTGCTGGACCGCCTCGGCATCCCCGCCGTCCAGGGCGTCCTCTTCGACCTGGGCGTCTCCTCCATGCAGCTCGACGAGGCCGACCGCGGGTTCGCGTACGCCCAGGACGCGCCGCTGGACATGCGCATGGACCAGACGACCGGCATCAGCGCCGCCGAGGTGCTCAACACGTACCCGGCGGGCGAGCTCGTACGGATCCTGCGCCAGTACGGCGAGGAGAAGCAGGCCAAGCGCATCGTCTCGGCGATCGTGCGCGAACGCGCCAAGGAGCCGTTCACCAACAGCGCCCGGTTGGTCGAGCTGATCCGCGACGCCCTGCCGCAGGCGGCGAAGCGCACCGGCGGCAACCCCGCCAAGCGGACCTTCCAGGCCCTGCGCATCGAGGTCAACGGCGAGCTGTCGGTCCTGGAGCGCGCCATCCCGGCGGCCGTGGACCGCATCGCGGTCGGCGGCCGCATCGCGGTCCTCTCCTACCACTCCCTGGAGGACCGCCTCGTCAAGCAGGTCTTCGCCGCCGGCGCCGCCTCCACCGCCCCGGCCGGCCTGCCGGTGGTCCCCGAGAAGTACCTGCCGAAGCTCAAGCTCCTCACCCGCGGCGCCGAGCTGCCCACCGAGGAGGAGATCGCCGAGAACCGGCGGGCCGCCCCGGCCCGCTTCCGCGGAGTGGAGCGGATCCGGGAGGCGAACCCGTGAGCAGGGGCGGGGCCGGGCAGGCAGGGCCGGGGCGGCTGCGCGGCCCCGCGGCGGGACAGGCGGCGCGCACGCCGTTCGTCCTGCTCGTGGTGGCGCTGCTCGCCGGCGGGCTGATCAGCCTGCTGCTGCTGAACTCCGCCCTGAACGAGGGCTCCTTCCAGCTGTCCCGGCTGAAGAAGGAGACCACCGCACTGACCGACGAGGAGCAGGCCCTCCAGCGGGACGTCGACGCCTACTCGGCGCCCGACGCCCTGCAGCGGCGCGCCCAGGAACTGGGCATGGTCCCCGGCGGCAGTCCCGTCTTCATCGGCCCGGACGGCAAGGTCACCGGAACCGCCGTCGTCGCCGAGTCCCCGTCCCCCGCCGCCGCCCAGCCGGCCTCGCCCCCGGCCACGCCCGGGACCCCGTCGGCGCCGGCCGGGGCGGCGCAGAGCCCCCCGCCGAACGCCCCCGCCGTGCCGGGCCCGGCGGCGTCCTCCCCGCAGCCCGGGCCCCAGCCCACCCCGAACCCAGGCAGGTGACGTCGTGACGCGGACCCCTCCGGGGCCCCGGCCCCCCCCCCCCCCGGCCCCCCCCCCCCCCCCCCCCGCGGGGCCCC
>NZ_JBHWJJ010000227.1:0-7502 GCF_042732005.1 Streptomyces sp. NPDC059851
ACGCTAAACGCCTGTGGAGCGCCGGTAAGACGGGCACACGTGCCCGCACAGCGCGGTGAAGCAGGAAGCCCCCGGAAGGGTCAGCCGACCCAGGCCGGAATCCCTGGACTTTAGGCCAGGGAGCACGTCAACGGACTCCGGGTTCAGCGGTTGAGGTCGAAGGCCGGCACGTCCAGGCTCGCGTACGCCTTCGTCACGACAGTCGCGACCGGCGCATCCGCGCCCCACTCCGGCCAGATCGCGTACCGCGTGCACCGCGGCCCGCACCCCTGGGAGCGCGGGCCACTGCTGTGCTCCGGTCTCATGCCGGGGGTGCAGGCCCGCATTCCGGTGGATGCCCTGCTCGCCACGGCGCAGGTCGGCCATCGGCAGATGGACGGCCTGCGCCGCATGGGTGTGATCAGCGAGCCAGGAAGGCGAGGATGCGCTGGTTGACTTCCTGCGGCTTCTCGGCGAGGAGGTGGTGGCCGGCGCCTTCGATCATCGCGCCGTCCGATCCGGGGGGCAGCATGGCGATGATGTCGGCGAGTGTCGCCTCGTCGACCACGGGGTCCTCGGTTCCGTGGAGGTACAGGGTGGGCTGGGAGGGCAGCTTGTCCAGCACGCGGGCCATTTCCCATTGCGGGGTGCCGAATGTTGCGGCCGGGAAGTTCTGCCGGTAGAGCTCCAGGCCGAGGTGGAGCCTCTCCGGCGTGTTGAGTCCTTCCTTCATGGCCTTGCGGTCCTCGGTGGAGTCGTAGCCGGGGACGGTCCCCGTCCAGTGGTCCCAGAGCCAGTCGAGGTAGGCGAGGTCGTTGGCTGCGACGAGTTGGTCGGCTATGGCCATCTGGAAGAAGTAGAAGTGGACGTACCGCTCGATCCTGCCGGGATCCGCGCTGTCGCGGTCGTAGAACGGCAGGGGAGGGACGTCGTTGACGACCACCTTGGCCCACCGCTCGGGTGCGGCCGCGGCGGCGCCCCAGGTGGTGAAGCCGCCCCAGTCGTGCCCGATCAGGACCGCGTCGGACCCGCCGCCGAGCGCCTCGTGCAGGGCGTTGGCGTCGGCGATCAGGTCGGGAAGGCGCATGCTGCCGTCCGGCGGCACCTGGGAGGGGGCGAAGCCCCGCATGGTGGGGACTACGGCGTGGTATCCCGCCCCGGCCAGCGCGGGCAGGAGGTACCGGTAGAGCTTGGGCGTGTCGAAGCCGTGCAGCATCAGGGCGAGCGGCCCTTCTCCTGCTTCGACGTAGGCCAGGTCCAGGCCGTTGACGGTGATCCGCTTGTGTTCCATCTCCAGCTCCTTGTTGCGAGAACTTCTAAAAAGAACGTTCTAACAAGCCGGAAGCTAACACGGCGTTCACGCGACCCACAAGCTAGAACGAACGTTTTATCCACTAAGCTCGGCCGCATGGCGAACAGACCACAGCCGGGCACCCGGGAGCGCATCGTTCGCGCGGCCTCCCTGCTGATGCAACGTCAGGGGTACGAGGGAACCGGCATCAAGCAGGTCGCCCAGGAAGCCCAGGCCACGCTCGGCTCGGTCTACCACTTCTTCCCCGGCGGCAAGCAGGCCGTGGGCGTGGCCGCAGTCCAGCATGCCGACCAGGAGTTCGCCGACCTGCTGTCGGCGTCACTGTCCGAGGAGGCCGACCCGGCGAAGGCCATCGCCGCCTGCGCCCGCGCGCTCGCCCGTCACCTGCGCGACTCCGAGTGGGTGGACGGCTGCCCGATCAGCGCGACCGCACTGGAAACCGTCGGGCGAGTCCCAGCCATCGAGCAGGCCGTCGCTCAAGCCTTCCAGCACTGGCGGGACATGGTGGCAGACACGCTTCGCGAAGCCGGATTCCCGGAGGGTGACGCGCACGACCTGGCCACCACCGTCATCAGCACCCTCGAAGGCGCCGAACTCACCGCACAGGTCTTCAAGAGCGAGACGCCGCTGACGGTCGCGGGCGAGCACTTGGCCCGGCTCATCGACTCCTACAAGGGGTGAGAGCCCCCCACCGTGCGGAGCTTGCGAAGGACCGGCCCGAACGTATGCGGAAACCGGCCCTCATCGCCGGCCTCACCGGCGGGACCGGGCCGGGCCTGCGACCTTCATGACCCGACCATCAGACGCGACCATCAGACGCGACCATCAGACGTTGAGGGTCAGCTCGTGGTCGACGGTGCCGCCGGCAGCGACTTGGGCGGGTAGCTGCGCAGGACGAGGGAGGTGGTGACCGGTCCGTAGCGGGCGAGCGAGTCCACGACCTGCTCAAGGCGTTCGGCGTGAGAACAGTGCACGTCGAGGAGCAGGCAGTCCTCGCCGGTCACGCGGAGGGTCGAGACGACCTCGGGAGTCCGGGCGGTAACGGTGAGCGCTTGGGTCAGCTGCGCGTGGGTGGTGCGTAGCCGGACGACCGCGTGGATGTTCAGTCCGACTGCGGCGGGGGCGACGACGGCGCGGTAGCCGGTGATGATCCCGTTCTTCTCCAGGCGTTGGATGCGGGCGCTGGCTGCCGGCTGGGACAGCCCGACCCGGCGTCCGACCTCGGCTCCGGTGAGCCGGCCGTCGGCCTGGAGCAGGGCCAGGATGGCACGGTCGATCTCGTCGAGTGATTCCATCGTTGTCGCCGCCACTTTCTTTGAGATCACTTGCCGAGCCCCGTCATTGGCGCTGATCCATCGAGAATCGCCCCAGGGCGTCCCGGCGAGGTGCAGGGGCCACGATTGGATGGGCGGTGGACGATGGTCGCGTACGTCATCATCCCTGGGATCGACGGTTCGGATGACCGCCACTGGCAGAGCTTGTGGGAGAAGCGATGGGGGCCCTCGGCGATCCGGATCGCGCCGGCCTCGTGGAGCAGGCCGGACCTGCCGGACTGGGTCGCCGCAATCCAGGCCGCCTACGAGATCGCTTCCCTGCGTGACGACCAGGTGGCGTTGGTGGCTCACAGCCTTGGCTGCTGGGCAGCCGCGCACTGGCTGGAGCAGACGCGACCCGACACGGTGGCGGCATTCCTGGTTGCGCCTCCCGATCCCCAGGGACCGGCGTTCCCGCGTGGGGCCGCACCCACGTTCCTGGGCCTGTCCGCTCGCCCGTTGCCGTGCCCGAGCCTGACGGTGGCCAGCGACGACGACCCCTACTGCGACCCGAAGACGTCCGTCTCCTTCGCGCAGGAGTGGCAGGCGCAAGGCCACCTCGTCGAAGGCCACGGCCACATCAATTCCGACAGCGGCCTCGGTGACTGGCAGGCGGGCCTGGAACTCCTTCGCAGGCTCGTCGGCTGCTGAGACGCCTCACCCGACGCGGAGGCCCTCCGCGTCGGTGCCGGTCCTCACCCTGCGCAGAAAGCCCGTGCAGGTCGCACCGCAACGCCCCGTTGTCTCCTGAGAGCCGGCGCCGTCTGATCGACCCCTGCCGGAACCACCCGATCGCCCGCGCCGCCGCAAAGACGGGAATCGCCCGCGCGTGCGCGTCGAATGGGTCAACCGCACCGTTTCAGCGGCAGGGCTGATCGTTTCCCGTCCAGGAAGGACCCGTCCGGACACCTTGCCCACGCAAGACGCTCGGCACGGCAGCGGGCCCCTCACCTCCTGATACGGCACGGCGGGCTCAGGCGGCCTCGAGGGAGTCGATCCAGGCGATCAGGCGAGCACCCTCACGGTCCATGACCCCCGGGTCTCGCAGGGCGTTGGCCAGCAAGGACATGCCCTGATAGGCGCCCACCAAGGTAAGGGCCAGGCCCTCTGGATCCAGCTGGCCAAGCTCGCGGAACTGACCCTCCACCCAGGTCAGCAGGAGCCGTACAACCCTTCCCGCCTCGACGTCCAGGCCACCTTGGTCGCGTTTTCCCAGCTCCGCGGCGAGAGTGCCGGTCGGGCAGCCGTACCGGACGGCGAGGTCACGCTGACTCACCCAGCCCTCGATCAGGCCCTTGAGGCGCTCACGAGGATCGGGGAGCTGGCTCAGGCGGCCGATGAGCAGGTTCAGGTGTCGCTCATGCTCGGACAGCGCGGCGGCGACGAGTTCGTCCTTGGTCTTGAAGTAGTAGTACACGTTGCCCACGGGCACCTCGGCCGCGCGCGCTATGTCGGCGATGGTGGTGCGCTCGGCGCCTTGCCTGTGGACGACGTCGGCCGCGGCTTCCATGAGTCGCTGCCGCTTCGCGCCGGCGACCCGGGCACGGGCAGGCTCCTTCGAGTAAGTCACCTAACTAACTATACGACTCGACTCGTGCTAACCTCCGAGCCAGCCAGCCAGCCAGTCAGTCAACTAACTAACTCGCTCTGATTCGAGGAACCCTGCATGATCGTTGTCACGGGAGCCACCGGAAACGTCGGCCGCACGCTCGTCCGCCTGCTGACCGAACAGGGACACGAAGTGACCGCGGTTTCGCGCCGCATCACCCAGGCCGATGTCCCGCCCGGCGTGCATGCCATCGCCGCCGACCTCGCCCAGCCGGCCGCCGCCCTGCCCGCCACGGCGGATGCGGTCTTCCTGCTCGTCGGGGGAGACCTCATGATGACCGGCGACCCCACCGCCCTTGTCGCTCCGTTCGCGAACTACGGCAAGATCGTCCTGCTGTCCTCCCAGGGGGTGGCCACCCGACCGGACTCCCTGTCCCACGGACAGGCCTTCGCCGCCTACGAGCAGGCCGTCATGGACTCCGGCACCGACTGGACCATCCTGCGTCCGGGCGGTTTCGCCTCCAACGCCTACGCCTGGGCACCTTCGGTCAAGGCGAGCCGAACCATCTCCGCACCCTTCGGCGACGTCGCCCTCCCGGCCATCGACCCCGACGACATCGCCGCCGTGGCCGCCGCCGTCCTGACCCGGCCCGGCCACGCCAAGGCCAGCTACGAACTCACCGGCCCCGCCCCGACCACCCCGCTCCAGCGCGCCGCCGCCATCGCCGACGCCATCGGCGAGCAGGTCACCTTCATCGGCCAGACCCGGGAGGAGGCCCGCGCACAGATGCTCACCTTCATGCCCGCCCCGGTCGCCGACACCACCCTCGACATCATCGGCACCCCCACCCCGCGCGAGCAGACCGTCAGCCCCGACGTCGAGAAGATCCTCGGCCGCCCCGCCACCACCTTCGCCGACTGGGCCAAGCGCAACGCCGCCGCCTTCGCGTGACGGACGGCGCCGGCACGCATCCACGGGAACTGACGGAGCGCCCGCCGACGCGGCGCGGCGTCGTGCAGCCGAGACGCACGACGACTTGACCGGCGCCAGGAGAAGGCGGACGTGATCACGGACAGACCTTCTGCGGGATGTACCGTGCCCTGCTGCTGGCGCGCGGCCGGGACGAGGACCTGGCCGCGCACCGCGCGTGCGGCAGGCGACCACGAACGAACGGCCCGCACACCGGGAAGTGTGCGTACTGACCTCTGGGCGGTTGCGGACCCGGAGGCGGCACGTCTGGTCGGACGTCGACCTCGACGAGCGTGTGTTCTACGTCCGGAGCCAGACCCAGCGCCGCCGTGGCGTCCGCTACGGAGGAGATCCCAAGCGCCGTCGGCGCCGGACAGTCCGTGTGCCTGCCCTGTGCTTCGCGCCACTGCGGTGGCACCGGATGTCACGAGCCTGGTTGGAGTGCCGAACGGCCACGGTCGAGAAGACCACCAGGAGAGGGTTCACCCGGTCGGGGATCACGATTCACCGCAGAAACGCCCCTGCGCCCAGGCCGGCACCCGCTCGCTGCACCCAGATGTCGCGGCTCACCGGAGCACCCCGGATCAGCTGTCGGGCCGCTCCGCGGACGCACCGTCCGCCGATCGCTTCCGTGCCGTTCCAAGAGAGCGAGTGCTGAGCATCGAAGTCGTCCGTCCGGGCCAGGATCGCGCTCAGTCACAGGCGTTGTGACTGAGTGCCCCAATTGGCCCTTTGAGCGCGCTACTTGGCTCATCTGAGTATTCTAGATGGCCCTCGCCGCCGTCGGGACACCCCTGACCTGCATGTATGCATGCAGGTATGGTCGGGAAACTCCCCCGAGGCATGTACCCCAAAGGTCCTCACGCCGGGACGCCTCCGAGCCCCGTCTAGGCTCCCGCGCATGGATATGGGCGAGCGGTGGACGGAATACGACGGGCTGCGGGGACGGGTCCCCTCGTGGCATCCGGTCGGGGTGGTGGTCCAGGCCGATGGGCCGGTCGTGCGCCGGCACTACGGGACGCACGGCACGGCCGAGCACGCCCCCCTCGCGCCCGGGACCGACATCGCCGGGCTGGTGCGCCGCCAGCAGGAAGGTTTCGCGGAGCGTGGCGAGCCCGTGGAGTGGAAGGTGTACGGGCACGATGCGCCGGACCTGGGCAGAGCGCTGACCGCAGCGGGGTTCACCCCGGGCTGGGAGCGTTCCGTGCTGATTGCCGAGGAGCTGCCGGGCGAGCCCGATGTCTTGGCGAAGTCCCGGAACGAGATCCGCAGCCTGTACGCGGTACGGGATCAGGCCGAACGGGCCTGGGGGATCGCCGTCGGTTCCCCCGGCCCGCACGCGGTGCCCTACGCGGAGATGATCGCGGACGGCGCCTCGGAGGACGGCGACGTCTACGTCGACGTCCTCCTGCAGCACGGCGAGGTCACCGCCGTGGGCTGGGTCTACGCCGACCTGACCTTTCCCTTCAAAATCGTCGGTGGGCTGAGCGGCGACGACGCAGACTTCGTCCGGGAGTGCACCGCCCACTGGCGCACGCAGAGCTCGCGTCCCCTCCTCGCCGAGGCCGGAGGCCTCCTGCGCGAGCGGCTTTTGAAAGCCGGCTTCATCGAGGCCGCCACCGTCCGTTCCTACCACTGGCGCCCGACCGGCACCCCCGAGACCACCCGCCCCGCGCAGTTCCTCGACTGGCTCCACGACGACGGTCCACTGTGGGACCGCTTCTACACCGACTTCGCCTTCAAGCCGAGCACCACCTCCCTGCCCGCGATCAGCGCTCCCGTTCCCTCCGCCGTCTGGCATCTACACGCCCACCACCGGCCCGTCCCTGACCTCCCCGAACGGATCGACGCGATCGTCCAGCGCGGACTGCTCACGGCAACCGAGCCCGGCGAGTTCGTCTACTGGCTCGACTGGCAGCACGACGGCTATCGCTATGACCCCCGCCGCACCGACCTCCCTGGACGGCCGCCCCGACCCGGCAAAGGCACCTACCCCAATGGCGACTACTACCTCCACCTCACCGACGACCTCCGCCTGGGCACCTTCGGCCACCCCTGGGAACAGACACTGACCGTCTGGGGGCCCCCGCTGCTCGCCGCCGTCGAGGCGGAACTGACCGAGCTGCTCGGAGAGCCGGTCAGGCGCCGCGACTGAAGGGTGGCCCGGGTCCCCGCCCTCGTCCTGAGGTCGGGAGCCCGAACGCCACACAGGTGGGCGCGGTTCCGCAGCGCCCCGAGCCGCGCAACGGGCGCGAAAGCTGAGCGGTGTAGTTGGCCGGACGGGCCAACTACACCGCTCAGGCAGAGAGCACCCCCACCCCACCCCCCCCAGCCCCCCGACCGCCGCGGGATAGGAGTAGGGCCGCAGCATGGGGGGTGA
>NZ_JBHWJJ010000228.1:0-7277 GCF_042732005.1 Streptomyces sp. NPDC059851
CCACCTCGACGGCGAACAGCGCCGGCTGGGTGTACGACGTCTCGTTCAGGAGCGCCTCGTCGGACCCGAACAGCACCTCCTTCAGCGGCGGTTCGAGGTCCAGGCGGTCACACACCGCGTCCAGCGCTCCGGCGAACGCCGGGTGGGCGTCGTACAGTTCGCGGCCCATGGCCAGCCGCTGGCTGCCCTGCCCGGTGAACAGGAAGGCGAGCTTCCCGCCGGGCACGGGTGTGCCGCGGACCAGTCCGGCCGCCGAACGGCCCTCGGCGAGGGCGGTCAGGCCGGTGCGGAAGCCGTCGCGGTCCGCCGCGACCACGGTGGCCCGGTGCTCGAAGACGGCCCGGGTGGTCGCGAGTGAGTGGGCGATGTCGGCGAGCTCCGCCTCCGGGTCCGCGTCGAGGTGGGCGAGGAGCCGTTCTGCCTGGGCGCGCAGGGCTTCGGGGGTGCGGGCGGTCAGGTGCCACGCGAGCGCGTTCGGGGCCGCCGCCGGGGCGGCCGTGGCGGCCGGGGCGGCCGCGGCGGTTTCCGGGAGTTCGACGATGGCGTGGGCGTTCGTGCCGCTCATGCCGAAGGAGGAGACGCCCGCGCGGCGCGGGTGGCCGGTCTCCGGCCAGGGGCGCTGCTCCGTGAGCAGGGAGACCGCGCCCGCGGACCAGTCGACGTGCGGGGACGGCTCGTCCACGTGCAGGGTCCGCGGCAGGATGCCGTGGCGCATCGCCTGGACCATCTTGATGATGCCGGCGACACCGGCAGCGGCCTGCGTGTGGCCGAAGTTGGACTTGACGGAGCCCAGCCACAGGGGACTCTCCGCGGGCCGGTCCTGCCCGTACGTGGCGAGGAGGGCCTGCGCCTCGATCGGGTCGCCGAGTCGGGTGCCGGTGCCGTGCGCCTCCACGGCGTCGACCTCGGCGGCGGTCAGGCGGGCGTTGGCGAGGGCCTGGCGGATGACGCGTTGCTGGGAAGGGCCGTTGGGGGCGGTGAGGCCGTTCGAGGCGCCGTCCTGGTTGACGGCCGTACCGCGGACGACCGCGAGCACCTGGTGGCCGTGGCGGCGGGCGTCCGACAGCCGCTCGACCAGCAGCATGCCGACGCCCTCGCCCCACGCGGTGCCGTCGGCGGCGGCCGCGAAGGGCTTGCAGCGGCCGTCGGCGGCGAGGCCGCGCTGGCGGCTGAACTCGGTGAAGACGTCGGGCGTGGTGATGATGGTGACGCCGCCGGCCAGGGCGAGCGAGCACTCACCGTTGCGCAGGGCCTGCGCCGCGAGGTGCAGGGCGACCAGCGACGACGAGCAGGCGGTGTCGACGGTGACGGCCGGGCCCTCGAAGCCGAAGGTGTAGGAGACGCGGCCCGAGGCGATGCTGCTGGATCCGCCGGTTCCGAGGTAGCCCTCGACGCCTTCGGGGACGGTGTTCAGTCGCGACACGTAGTCGTTGTGCATCTGGCCGACGAACACGCCGACCTGCTGTCCGCGCAGGCCCGTCGGGTCGATCCCGGCCCGCTCGAACGCCTCCCAGGAGGTCTCCAGCAGCAGGCGCTGCTGCGGGTCCATGGCGAGGGCTTCGCGCGGGTTGATCCCGAAGAAGGCGGGGTCGAAGTGGTGGGCGTCGTAGACGAAGCCGCCTTCCCGGGCGTAGGAGGTGCCCGGGTTGTCGGGGTCGGGGTCGTACAGCGCGTCGGTGTCCCAGCCGCGGTCCTCCGGAAGGTGGGCGATGCCGTCGCGGCCTTCGGCGAGCAGCTCCCACAGGTCCTCGGGGCTGCGGACGCCTCCGGGGAAGCGGCAGCTCATGGCCACGATGGCGATGGGGTCGTCGGTGTCGGCGGCGGCGCCGACCGGGTGCTGCGGAAGGGCGGCCGCGGCCGCGGCGGCTTCGGAGCCGAGGAGCTCGTCCTTGAGGAAGCCGGCGAGGGCCGTGGGAGTGGGGTAGTCGAAGACGAGGGTGGCGGGCAGGCGCACGCCGGCGGCGGCGCCGAGCCGGTTGCGGAACTCGACCGCGGTGAGGGAGTCGAAGCCGAGGTCCTTGAAGGCGCGGCCGGGTTCGACGGCGTCGGGGGTGGCGTGGCCGAGGACGGCGGCCACCTGGTCGCGGACGAGGTCCAGGAGCAGCGTGTCGCGCTCGTTCCCGGGAAGTCGTACGAGCTGCTCCACCAGCGGGGTTCCGGTTCCGGCGGCGGTGGCCCCGACGGCCCTGCGGGCGGTGGTCCGGACCAGGCCGCGCAGCAGGGCGGGGACCATGCTCGCGTCGGCCTGGCGCAGCGGGACGAGGTCGAGCTGCATGGGGACGAGGTGGGCGTCGCCGGTGCGGTGCGCGGTGTCGAGGAGGGCCAGGCCCTCCTCGGAGGACAGGCCGAGGACGCCGGAGCGCGTCATGCGGTCCTTGTCGGCGGTGTCGAGCTCGCCGGTCATGCCGCTGGCCTCGGCCCACAGACCCCACCCGAGGGAGGTGCCGGCCAGGCCGCGGGCCTGGCGGTGGCGGGCGAGGGCGTCGAGGAAGACGTTCGCGGCGGCGTAGTTGGCCTGGCCGGCGCCGCCGAAGGTGCCGGCGGCGGAGGAGAACAGGACGAAGTCGGCCAGGTCGAGACGGCGGGTCAGCTCGTGCAGGTGGAGCGCGGCGTCGGCCTTGGGCCGCAGGACGCGGTCGACCCGTTCGGGGGTGAGGGCGGTGGTGATGCCGTCGTCGAGGACACCGGCGGTGTGGATGACGGCGGTCAGCGGGTGCGCGGCCGGAATGCCGGCGAGGAGGGCGGCGAGCGCGTCGCGGTCGGCGGCGTCGCAGGCGGCGACGGTGACCTCGGCGCCCAGGGCGCTTAGCTCGGCGGCGAGCTCGGCGGCGCCGGCGGCGGCCTCGCCGCGGCGGCTGGTCAGGATCAGGCGGCGGGCACCACGGGCGGTGACGGCGTGCCGGGCGACGAGGGCGCCCAGGGTGCCGGTGCCGCCGGTGATGAGGACGGTGCCCTCGGGGTTCCACTCGGCGGGCACGGTGAGCACGATCTTGCCGGTGTGGCGGGCCTGGCTGAGGTAGCGGAAGGCCTCGGGGGCCTGGCGCAGGTCCCAGCAGGAGACCGGGATCGGGCGCAGGGCGCCGGACTCGAAGAGGCCGAGGAGGGCGGTGAGCATCTCCTGGATGCGGTCGAGGCCGGCCTCGGTGAGGTCGAAGGCCCGGTACGTGACGCCGGGGTGGGCGGCGGCGACGTCCTGCGGGTCGCGGACGTCGGTCTTGCCCATCTCGACGAAGCGTCCGCCGCGCGGCAGCAGCCGCAGCGAGGCGTCGACGAACTCGCGGGCGAGGGAATCCAGGACGACGTCGACGCCCTGGCCACCGGTGGCCGTGCGGAAGGTGTCCTCGAAGTCCAGGGTGCGGGAGGAGGCGATCCGGTCGTCGGTCAGGCCGAGTCCGCGCAGGGTGTCCCACTTGGCGGGGCTGGCGGTGGCGTACACGTCGGCGCCCCAGTGGCGGGCCAGCTGGACGGCGGCCATGCCGACGCCGCCGGCCGCGGCGTGCACGAGGAGGGTCTCGCCCCGGCGGAGGCCGGCGAGGTCGTGGAGGGCGTAGTACGCCGTCATGAAGACGATCGGTACGGCCGCGGCCTCGGCGAAGGTCCAGCCCTCGGGCATCGGCGCGATCATGCGGCGGTCGACGACGGCGAGCGGGCCGAAGGCACCGGGCAGCATGCCCATGACGCGGTCGCCGGGGGCGAGGTCGGTGACGCCGGGGCCGGTCTGCAGGACGATGCCGGCGCCTTCGGAGCCCATCAGGCCGGGGTCGCCGGGGTACATGCCGAGGGCGTTGAGGACGTCGCGGAAGTTGAGGCCGGCGGCGCGTACGGCGACACGGACCTGGCCGGGCTCCAGCGGGGCCTCGGACTCCGGGCTGGGGAGGAGGGTGAGGTGGTCGAGGGTGCCCTTGTCCTCGATGTCCATGCGCCAGGCGGAGCCGTCCGCGGGCGGGGTCAGCGGGGTGGCGGCCGGGACCCGGGCGAGGCGGGGGGCGTGGACGGTGCCGCGGCGGACCGCGAACTGCGGTTCGCCGGTGGCCAGGGCGGCGGCGAGCAGCCCGGGCAGGGTGTCGCCCGGGGTGTCGAGGTCGGCGAGGACGAACCGGTCGGGGTTCTCCGACTGCGCGGTCCGAACCAGGCCCCAGACTGGGGCGTGGACGGGGTCGGCGAGGTCCCAGTCGCCCTGGGTGGCGACGGCGCCACGGGTGACGAACACCAGGCGGGACCCGGCGAACCGGTCGTCGGCGAGCCAGTCCTGCACGAGGGCGAGGGCCCGGTGGGTGGCGGCGCGTACGGCCTCCGGGCTGAGCGCAGCTTCGCCGTCGGCGGCCGGGCACGGGGCCAGGACGTACGCGGGGGCCGGCGTGCTCGCGTCGACGGCGGCGGCCAGGGCCGCCAGGTCGGCGTGGGTGCGGCCGGGCAGTCCGGTGCCGTAGCCGAGGACGGCCCAGTCGTCGCCGGGCTGGTCGTCCGGGGTGCCGGCCGGCAGGGGCAGGGTGGCCCAGTCGACGCGGAACAGTGACTCGTGGTGCGCCGTGCGGGCGGCGCCGGCCAGCCCGTCTGCGGAGACGGGCCGCACCACCAGCCGTTCGACGGCGGCGACGGGCGCGCCGGTGGTGTCGGCGACCTGGAGGGACAGGGTGTCCTCGCCGCCCGTGGTGAGGCGGACGCGCAGGGCGGCGGCGCCGACGGCGTGCAGGGACACGCCCCGCCAGGAGAACGGCAGCCCGGCCCTGCGGTCCCCTTCGGGCGAGGACCGGACGAAGGTGGCGTGCAGGGCGGCGTCGAGGAGGGCCGGGTGCAGGCCGAACCGGGCCGCGTCGGCCTCCCGGTCGTCGGGCAGGGCCACTTCGGCGTACACGTCGTCGCCGAGGGTCCAGGCGGCCCGCAGGCCCTGGAAGACCGGCCCGTAGGCGAAGCCGCCCTGGCCGAGGTGCTCGTACAGGTCTTCGACGGTGACGGCCTCGGCGCCGGCCGGGGGCCAGGCGGTGAGGTCGAACGCGGGGCGGGGGGCGCCTGCGGCGAGGATGCCGGTGGCGTGGCGGGTCCACGGTTCGTCGTCGGCTGCGTCCGGGTCGCCGGAGTACAGGTCGAGGGTGCGGCGGCCGTCCCGGTCGGGGGCGCCCACGACGATCTGCAGGCGGACCGCGGAGTGCGGGGCCAGGACCAGCGGGGCTTCGAGGGTGAGCTCCTCCAGCAGCTCGCAGCCGACCTGGTCGCCGGCCCGGACGGCGAGCTCGACGAAGGCGGTGCCGGGCAGCAGGACGGTGCCCATGACGGCGTGGTCGGCCAGCCAGGGGTGGGTGTCGAGGGAGAGCCGGCCGGTGAACAGGAAGCCTTCGCCGTCGGCGAGCGGCACGGCGGCGCCGAGCAGCGGGTGGTGGGCGGCGTCCAGACCGGCCGACTCGACGTCCCCGACGTAGCCGGCGGGGGCTTCGAGCCAGAACCGGCGGCGCTGGAAGGCGTACGTCGGCAGGTCGGTGCGGCGGGCGCCGGTGGCGGCGAAGTACGCGGTCCAGTCGACCGGAACGGCCCGGGTGTGGACGGCGGCGATGGCGGCGCCGAGCGCCTCGGCCTCGCCGCGGTCGCGGCGCAGGGCCGGGACGAACACCGCACCGGTGGTTCCGTCGGTGTCGGTGAGGCAGTCGCGGCCGAGGCCGGACAGGACGCCCTGCGGGCCGAGTTCGAGGTAGGTGGTGACGCGCTCGGCGTCCAGGGTGCGGATGCCGTCGAGGAAGCGGACGGCATCGCGGACGTGGGCCACCCAGTGCTCGGGGGTGCGCAGTGCGTCGCCCGCGAGCTCGCCGGTGAGGTTCGTGACGACGGGGATGACCGGAGCGTGATAGGTGAGGGAGGCGGCGACCTCGCGGAAGGCGTCGAGCATGCCGTCCATCAGCGGGGAATGGAAGGCGTGGCTGACGGTGAGCCGCTTGGTCTGCCGGCCGCGCCGCTCGAACTCGGCGGCGATCTCCAGGGCGAGGTCCTCCTCGCCGGAGACGACCACGGCGGAGGCGGAGTTGACGGCGGCGATGCCGATCCGGTGCTCGCGGCCGGCCAACAGCGGCCGGACTTCGTCCTCGGTGGCGGCGAGAGCGATCATCGCGCCGCCCTCGGGGAGCTGCTCCATGAGCCGGCCGCGGGCGGCGACCAGGGCGGCCGCGTCGGGCAGGGTGAGGACGCCTGCGACGTGGGCGGCGGTGATCTCGCCGATGGAGTGGCCGGCGACGAAGTCGGGGCGCACCCCCCAGGATTCGACGAGCCGGTAGAGGGCGGTCTCCAGGGCGAACAGGGCGGGCTGGGTGTAGCCGGTCCGGTTGAGGAGTTCGCCGTCGTCTTCGGCGAACAGGATTTCCTTGAGCGGCCGTTCGAGGTACGGGTCCAGGGCTGCGCAGGCCGCGTCGAGGGCGGCGGCGAACACCGGTTGGGCGGCGTACAGTTCGCGGCCCGTGCCGGGGCGCTGGCTGCCCTGCCCGCTGAACAGGACGGCGAGCCGGCCGTCGGCGGCGTCGTGCCGGACGAGCCGGGCGTGGTCGCGGCCCTCGGCGAGCGCGGCGAGCCCGGTGAGGAGCTCTGCGCGGTCGGCGGCGACGACGGCGGCCCGGCGGTCCAGGGCGGTACGGGTGGTGGCGAGGGAGTACGCCACGTCGGCGGGGGCCGCGTCGGGCTGGTCGGCGAGGTGGGCGGCGAGTCGGGCGGCTTGGGCGCGCAGTGCGTCGGGGGTGCGGCCGGACAGGACGAACGGGAGCGGGGCGCCGGACTCGGGGACGACGGACTCGGGGGCGCCGGACTCCGAGTCCCCGTCGGCGGGCGGCTGCTCGATGATGACGTGCGCGTTGGTGCCGCTGACGCCGAAGGAGGAGATGCCCGCGCGGCGCGGACGGCCCGTCTCGGGCCACTGCGTCTGCTCGGTGAGGAGGGAGACCGCACCGGCGGTCCAGTCGATGTGCGGGGAAGGTTCGCCGATGTGCAGGGACGCCGGCAGGACGCCGTGGCGCATGGCGAGGACCATCTTGATGATGCCGGCGGCGCCGGCGGCGGCCTGCGTGTGCCCGATGTTGGACTTGATGGAACCCAGCCGCAGCGGCTGGTCCGCCGGCCGGTCCTGGCCGTAGGTTGCGATCAGGGCTTGGGCTTCGATGGGGTCGCCGAGGGTCGTGCCGGTGCCGTGGGCTTCGACGGCGTCGACGTCTGCGGCGGTGAGGCCGGCGTGGGCGAGGGCCTCGCGGATGACGCGCTGCTGGGACGGGCCGTTGGGGGCGGTGAGGCCGTTCGAGGCGCCGTCC
>NZ_JBHWJJ010000229.1:0-7076 GCF_042732005.1 Streptomyces sp. NPDC059851
GATGCCCGCCCGGGCGGGCATCCGGCCGGCGGCCCGGGGCCGTCAGCCCCCGGCTGCCTCGGTAGATGCCTCGGCAGGCGCTTCGGCCGGAGCCTCCGGGAGTGCCTTCAGGCGGCTGACCGGTGAGACCAGCAGCCCGAGGACGACCGCGGCCGAGGCGGCTGCCGCCACGACCAGCGCGCCGTGGGCGCCGAGGCGGCCCGCGAGCAGGCCGGCCGCGAGCCCGCCGAGCGCGCCGCCGCCGAACAGCAGCGTCCGGAACGCCGCCGTCATCCGGCCCATCATCGACTGCGGGGTCAGGGTCTGGCGGAGGCTCACGATGATCACCCCGGCCACGCCCAGGCCCAGGTACGTCGTGAAGAAGGACAGGACGAACATCGCCAGCATGAGCGGCTTCGGCCCGCCGGCCAGCACGATGAGGGTCGGGCCGAGCAGCAGGGCCGACTGCGCGACCAGGTACACCCGGCCGAGGGGGAAGCGGGCGATGACGCGTCGGGAGACGAGCGAGCCGATCAGCCCGCCCACCGAGGCCGTGGCGAGGAGGGCGCCGAGGGTGGACGAGTCCAGGCGGAGGTCGTTCGTGCCGTAGAGCAGGAACATCGTCCACGTCGTGATCATGGAGAAGTTGCAGCAGAATCCGACGAGCGCGAGCGCCCGCAGCACCCTGTTGCCCATGACCCACCCGAGGCCGTCCCGGAGTTCACGCAGCAGGTGCCGTTCGGCGGCCGGCTCCGGGCGCGGTTCGCGCGTACGGATCAGCAGTAGCGACAGGACGGACGCGGCGTACGAGCAGGCGTCCACGACGAGTGCGACCGGTGCGGTGAGGGCGGAGACGAGGACGCCCGCGAGGCCCGGCCCGGCCACGTCGGCGGCGGAGGAGCTGGTGCCCATCTTGGCGCTCGCCTCGACGTAGTGCTCGGGTGTGCGGACCACCGTCGGCACGTAGGACATCCAGCTGACGTCGAACACCACCGACGCGACACCCACGGCACAGGCGATCACCAGCAGGACCGTCAGGTCGAGGAGGTCCCACCAGTACAGCAGCGGCACCGACCCGATCAGCACCAGTCGGACGGCATTGGCGCCGATCATCACCGGCCGGCGCCGCACCCGGTCGGTCCAGACCCCGATCAGCAGGGCCAGCCCGAGGTACGGGACGAGCTGGAGGAAGCGCAGCAGCCCGACCTGCTCGTCCGTGGCGCCGAAGGCGCTGATCGCGGTCAACGGCAGGGCCAGGTTGGTGACCTGGGTGCCGAGCAGCGACACCGTCTCGCCGAACCAGAACTTCATGAAGTCGCCGTTGCGCCAGAGGCTCCCCCGCGGTCGGTCCGGCTCCGAGGGGGGAGGGGCGGCGGTGGCGGGCCCGGCCGTCGCCGGGCCCGCCGGGCTGCCTGGGCTCACCGGGGGTCCCGCACCAGCTCGGCGACCGCCGCGGCGACCGCGTCGACCTCGTCCTCGGTGTTGTAGTAGTGCGGCGACAGCCGCAAGCACCAGTCCACCTCCTTGTCCCCGAAGTCGAACTGCGCGAACTCCCGGAAGCTCAGGGCGGAGTTGATGCCGCGTGCGTCCATGGCCGCCTTGAAGGGCTGCGGCTGCCAGCCCTCCACCGCGAAGGTGACCAGGGCGGCGGGCGCCGGGCCCCCGTCCAGTGTCCGTACGCCCGCCAGCTCGGCGAGCTGGCCGCGCAGCCGGGCGGCGAGCGCCGGGGTCCGCCGGGAGACCGGCTCCAGGCCGACCCGCAGCGCGTAGCGGACGGCGGCGGCGCAGCCGAGGACGGTGGCGTACGGGAACTCCCACTCCTCGAAGCGGGCGGCGGTGTCGACGGGGCGGTAGGCGCCGGGGGCGGTCCAGCGGGCGCCGTACATGTCGATGAACAGCGGCTCGTACCCGCCGTCCAGCAGCCGGTCGGAGACGTACAGGAAGCCGGAGCCGCGCGGCCCGCGCAGGAACTTGCGGCAGGTGGCGGTGAGCAGGTCGCAGCCGATCTCCTCGACGTCGATCGGGTACTGACCGACGGACTGGCAGGCGTCGACGAGGTAGAGCAGGTCGAGTTCGCGGCAGTGTCGGCCGATCTCGGCGACCGGCTGGACGAGGCCGGAGTTGGTCGGGACGTGCGTGGCGGCGACCAGGCGGGGGCGGTGGGTGCGCATCAGGCCGGCCATCGCCCGGACGTCGACGCCGCTGCCGTCCGGGTGGTCGGGGGCGTGGACGATCCGGACGCCGTGGCGCCGGCGCAGGGCGAGGAAGGCGATCTGGTTGGAGATGAAGTCGTTGCGCGTCGTCAGCACGACGTCGCCCGGCCGGAAGTCGATCGCCGAGAGGGCCTTGGTGTAGGCGTGGGTGGCGCTGCCGGCGAAGGCGATGTTGCGTGCGCGGGCGCCGACCAGTTCGCCGATCGAGGCGTGGAAGTCGGCGATCTCGGCGGCCCTGGCGGCGGAGGCCTCGTACCCGCCGATCTCGGCCTCCAGGTGGAGGTGGTCGATCACCGCCCGGAGCACCGGGCGTGCGATGAGCCCGCAGCCGGCGTTGTTGAAGTGGATCACCGATTCGCAGCCGGGGGTGTCGGCCCGCAGGGCGGCGACGTCCAGGAGCGGTTCTGCCGACGGTTCGAAAGCGCTATTCTGTATACCCATGTCTGACAGTAGCAGTACTGAGATGCTGACCGCCATCCTGCGAGCGGAGATCGCCGCCCTCGAACCGGGCGACCGGCTGCCCAGCAGCCGGGAACTGATCGCCCGTCACGGCGTCGGCCCGGTCACGGTCTCCCGGGCGATCGCCCTGCTGGCCGCCGAGGGCATGGTCGTCACCCGCCCCGGCAGCGGCACGTACGTCGCCGCCCGCCGCCGACCGGGGCCGGAGGAGGGCCCGGCGGACACCTCCTGGCAGACGGTCGCGCTGGCCGGCCGCGCCTTCGATTCCGGGGGCGCCGCGAACGGCCCCTCGGAGGAACCACCGCCCGGCACGATCGCGCTCTCCGGCGGCTACCTGCACGAGAGCCTCCAGCCCGCCCGCGAGCTCAGCGCCGCGCTGGCCCGCGCCGCGCGCCGCCCGGACGCCTGGCACCGCGCACCCGTCGCCGGCCTCGCCCCGCTGCGCGCGATCTTCGCCCGGCAGGCGGGGTGCGGCATCCACCCCGAGGACGTCCTGGTCACCGGCGGCGGCCAGGGCGCGCTGTCGATGCTGTTCCGTGCGCTGGCCGCCCCCGGCAGCCCGGTGCTGGTCGAGTCGCCCACCTACCCGGGCGCGCTCGCCGCCGCCCGGGCGGCCGGCCTGCGCCCCGTCGCCGTCCCGATGGACGGCGACGGGATCCGCCCGGACCTGCTGGCCGACGCCTTCGCCATGACCGGCGCCCGACTGCTCTACTGCCAGCCCACCTTCCACAACCCGACCGGCACGGTGCTCGCTCCCGAGCGTCGCCGCCAGGTCGTGGACGTGGCCCGGGCCGCCGGGGCGTTCCTGATCGAGGACGACTTCGCCCGCCACCTCGGCCACGGTGGCGGCCCGGTGCCCCGCCCGCTGGTCGCCGACGACCGGGACGGCACGGTGGTCCACCTGACCTCGCTGACCAAGCCGGCCTCACCGAGCCTGCGCATCGGCGCACTCATCGCCCGCGGCCCGGTGGTGCAACGGCTCCGCGGCATGCGGCAGGTGGACGACTTCTTCACCGCCCGCCCGCTCCAGGAAGCCGCCGTCGAACTGCTCTCCACCCCCGCCTGGGACCGCCACCTGCGCGCCCTCGCCACCGCGCTCCGGGCCCGTTCCACCGCGCTCGCCACCGCCCTGGCCCGTGAACTGCCCGACTGGACGCTCACCCGGCAACCGGCCGGGGGCCTCCACCTGTGGCTCCGGCTGCCCGCCCACCTCACCGACACCGCCGTCGCCGACGCGGCCCGCCTGCACGGCGTCTCCGTCGACGCGGGTCACCGCTACTTCCCCACGGACCCGCCCGCTTCCCACCTCCGCCTCGGGTTCGCCGCGGCCGCCGACCCCGCGGACCTGACCGAAGCCGCCCACCGCCTGGCCGCGGCGACCCGCACCCTGTCGCGAGCCTGATCGCCCGGATTCCGGTCCGTCGGGAATACGGACCTGGCGAACCCGAGCGGAGGGCGGCTCAGGCAGTGCCGTCCGAGGGGGTTTCGGGTTGGGTGTGGAGGACTTCGCGGGCCTGGTCCGCGGCGCGGGCGATGCTCTCGGACACGAAGTCGACGAAGCGGGCGATGTTTTCGAGGCGGACGGCGGCCGGGGTGTCGGGGCCGAGCACGCCGACCCCCTGTCGCGCGGTTGCGGCGAGTCGGGCGGTGCCGCGGGCGCTGCCCATCATCGACTGGTACCAGACGTCGTCGTCGACGACGTAGCGCTCGCGGCGGCGTTCGTCGCGTTCCCGGCGGACGAGGTCCTGGCTTTCGAGGAACGCGACCGCTTTGGAGATGGACGCCGGGCTGACCTGGAGGCGCTGGACGAGTTCGGACGCGGTGAGGCTGCCGGTGTCGCTGGTGTAGAGGCAGGTCAGCACCCTGGCCATCATCTTGGGCGTGCCCGTTTCTATGAGGACGGTGGTGAACACCTCCTCGTACGCGCGCACCGCCTCGGGGTCACGTCCGTGGGCCTGCGGCGGCGCCTGCTGCCCTCGGGGCGCGGCCTGCTTGCGGCGTTGGGCGCGGTGTTCCGTGGCGCGGTGGGCGAGGTCGGCGCGGTACGCGGTGGGGCCGCCGTTGCGCATCACCTCGCGCGTGATCGTTGAAGTCGGACGGCCGAGGCGTCTGGCGATCTCCGCGTAGGCGAGTCCGTCGGCCAGTCCCAGCGCGATCTGCTGGCGTTCGGGCTGGGTGAGCCTGCCTCCCGGCATCGCGGTCTCCTTCCGGGGTCCTTCACGGTTCTTCGTGGTTCTTCGTGGTTCCGTGCGGCTCTTCGTGGCCGTGGTGTCCCCAGCATAGCGTTCACCTTCATTCCATTGCAACGAACGGAGAGGTGTTCGTTGCATTAGAATCAGGCCTGTTGCAACGATTGCATGCGCTTGACCTGCATTTATTCGGATTCTGCGCAACGAATGCGTTGCCTGGATCGTGAGTGCAACGTAGCGTTTCTCCTGTCAGAAACAACGAGTGCAGGAGAGCACACCATGCAGAAGTTCGACACCCCCGCCCCCGTCTCCGCGGTCCTCGACATCCCCGCGGGCAGCATCCGGTTCATCGCCGCCGACCGGGCCGACACCACGGTCGAGGTCCTGCCGGCCAACGCGTCGAAGAGCCGCGACGTGCAGGCGGCGGAGCAGACCACGGTCGCTTACGGCGACGGCGTCCTGCGGATCGAGGTCCCGGCGGCGAAGAAGCAGGTCTTCGGGGCTTCCGGATCCGTCGAGGTGACCGTGCAGCTGCCCGCCGGCTCCCACGTCGAGGTGAAGACGGCCAGCGCCGAACTCCGCGGCGTCGGACGGCTCGGCGACGTCGCCGTCGAGAGCGCTCACGGCACGATCAAGCTCGACGAGACCGCCGACGCCCGCCTCGCCCTCCAGGCCGGCGACATCTCGATCGGCCGCCTGGGCGGCCCCGCGGAGATCACCACCACGAAGGGCGACATCGACATCGCCGAGGCCGTGCGCGGCACGGTGACCCTGCGCACCGAGCACGGCGGGATCTCGGTCGGTGCCGCCCGGGGAGTTTCCGCCTCCTTGGACGCCGGCACCGCGTACGGCCGGATCCTCAACGCGCTGGTGAACGGCGAAGGATCCGCCGCCGGCCTGAACATCCACGCGACCACTGCCTACGGCGACATCACCGCCCGCAGCATCTGAGGGGCCGCGACCGGGACCGGGACCCGGGACGGGACCGAAGCCCGGGACGCCTTCATCGCCGCACGCCACGAGCCGTCCGCTCGACCGAAGTCCTGACAGACGCAAAGGAGCACGTCACCATGTCCCTCACGCCGAACGCCACCGCCGGGCAGGACCGCCCGGAGCTGGAGAAGGCCATCCAGGAGATCGCCGGTTCCGACTGGGCGGGCGTGCAGCTGCGCGTGAACGACCAGCGGGGCGAGTGGGTCGGAAGCGCCGGAGTGGCCGAGCTCGGCCAGAGCGCCGAGCCGCCGACCGACGGGCGGTTCAGGATAGGCAGCACCACCAAGACCTTCACCGCGACCCTGGTGCTGCAACTGGTGGCCGAGGGCCGGATCGGGCTGGACGGCCCGGTGGCCGACCACCTGCCCGAGTTCGGGCTGGACCGGCGGATCACGGTGCGGATGCTGCTGCAGCACACCAGCGGGCTGTTCAGCTTCACGGGTGAGTACTACGACGACGGGACGACCGCCCCGGGCATCCCTTGGCAGGGCCAGGAGTGGGTGGACAACATGTTCCACACCTACCGGCCCGAGGAACTGGTACGGCTGGCGCTGTCCAAGCCGGCGCGGTTCGAGCCGGGGACGGACTGGAGCTACTCCAACACCAACTACGTCCTGGCGAGGCTGCTGGTGGAGAAGGTCAGCGGCCGCCCGTTCGCCGAGGAGATGCAGCGGCGGATCCTGGGTCCGCTCGGCCTGTCGGGCACCGTGGTGCCGGACGCCTCGCCGGAGATCCCCGAGCCGCACGCCCACGCCTACTACACCTACCAGGCCGCCGGCCAGTGGAAGACGGTCGACGTCACCCGCACGAACGCCTCCTGGATCTCCGCCGCCGGTGACATGATCTCGACCACCCGGGACCTGCACACGTTCTTCTCCGCCCTGATGAGCGGCAAGCTCCTGCCGGCCCCGCTGCTGGCCGAGATGCGCACGCCGCATCCCAAGTTCGGTTACGGGCTGGGGCTGTTCGTGCAGGAGACGGACTGCGGCGGCACGGTCTACAGCCACAACGGCGGCTTCTGGGGCTGGGCGGCGCTGATGTACAGCACGCCCGACGGTGGTACGACCCTGACCGCCTCGCTGACCACCGGGGACGCCCGGCTCGACTTCGCGCAGGCGGGGGAGGCGTTCGCGAAGGTGCAGCAGAGGCTCGTCAACGAGGTGTTCTGCGGCGGGCGGGCCGAGCCGGCCCAGCCGACTGGCTGAGCACCTGCAACGCGAACCGGGCCACGCCGAGCTCAGCG